>MGDH01000037.1:0-1818 GCA_001790855.1 Candidatus Schekmanbacteria bacterium RIFCSPLOWO2_02_FULL_38_14
AAGGAATTAAATATAAAACCAAGAGAAGAGAAAAAATCATAGAAAATAATTTTAACCCCTGATGGAAATTGAAAAATTTGTTTTTCATTCTTCCCCTCTCCTTTGAAAGAATATTTTTTTAGAATATTTTTTCACATGTGTTCTTCCTTCTAATCTGCTATATGCTGTCCAAAAAACTTACTTTGGACAGATATGATATCTTTTATATTTTAAAAATTAATAAGTCAATTAAAAAATCAAAAAAAAAGGGCGAACATGAATTCATGCTCACCCTTGTATTTATCTCCCTCTGCATACGCAGAGAAGTTTATTAATCAGTTACCCACAACTCTGCTGAGCCAAAGGATACAGGGGTTACACTCTCGCCAGAAGCCCATGATGTAGCTGTTGTGCCGTAGAGTCCCCTTGTAATCCCTGTCCAGCCACCTTTATAAATCGTAGTCCCAACTGAATGAGCTGATGGAGTTGTGGCATCTATACCTCTCATAGGAGTTACAAGCTTACTAGTAACCGTAACATCTTTGTCCGCATACCATATCTTCTCATTATCAATTATGATAAACCTCCTATCATTGCAACATGGAATGCCAGTTACGCCACTTAAGACTATGAAGTAGTCACTAGCACCATGTTTTGTTGTCCTGTAGATAGGCGTCCCCTTAGCATGATTTGCCCTGCCATGGTCTAGGGTACCTCTTGTGCCTCGCTCATAAAGGGTTGTTACAGGTGTGCCAAAGGTGCCCCGGGAAGCAATGGAAATCGTTGAACCGGATATGGAACTATACTGAATTATCTCACCCTCTATCTGAATCGCACCGCCACCCGTCGGTAGAGAATCTATACTATTTGCAATAATCTGCGAATCTAAAGCCCATAGATGTGTTGCAAGGGTGCCATCGTTCAGGGGTAATGCAACCTCCAGGGTATTGACTGTTTCAATTTTGTTGCCTGTATAGCTCACCTTCTCTACAAGAATGGTTGACTCAGGAACATTATTACCAGGGTCTGCATTAAATGTCTTATCCATAATAAGAGTCCCTGATGTAGGAAAGTGAATCGATGGAGTAGATCCTAAAGCATTCTCATAAAATGTAGTCATAGCAGGAGATATAGCATCAATAGAATTACCACCTGAGCCATTGATACCAGTACTCGAAGCAGGCCTGCTTTTACTCATGTAGAACTTACCACCTAAGGAAACAAAAGCCCTGGGCGCACCCCAGTTATCACCAAACCCATCCTCTGTAATCTTTATCCAGTTTACCCCATCTGCAGTCTTATAGAGCCTGAAGCCTGAATTATCTGTCTGATATGGCAGCACACTAAAATAAAGCCAACCCTCATGAGCACCAGGGAAAAAACCAAAATTAGTTCTGCTGCCAAAACCAGCACCAACTGAAACAGGTGAACTAACATTACCCCCATACTGGGCTCCACCTGAAGAGCTTGGTGTAGGATAATCAAGATAGGTAAAGAAATCCATCCTCCTTATCCAGTCACTATCACCACTGCCCCCTGTTGTTGTAGAATAAATATTACCACCTGAAGGAGCATACTGGTTAACACCCTGCGGAGGACCAGATGTAGTAAATACCCACAAAGAATTAGGGTCAGCAGGTGATACAGAACCTTCACTGCTTGTTGCAAAGGGAATAAGCATGCTCGATGTAGCATTAGCAGTCTCATTATAGCCACGCTCATTCGGACCCTTTGTCAAACGGAGATAGTCACCAACCATTGGAGTATGGTCCTGGGATGCTACTGCATATACTATTTGAGAGCCGACATTGTCCATAATATGAACATTATTCCTCTCTG
>MGDH01000037.1:1842-41048 GCA_001790855.1 Candidatus Schekmanbacteria bacterium RIFCSPLOWO2_02_FULL_38_14
TCCCTGCCTTAAATGCCTGATGATGAGCAAGGGCATGGTCAGCAGGAGTAGAAGAAAATGTAACTGTTAAAAGATACTTACCACTTACACCAGCGTTAGCTGGATTATTATCATAGGTAACTCCAGTTACTGTAGCATATATATCATCAGCTGTATTGTCTGTAATCCGTAGCCACTGACTCGCTAACCTGCCTTTACCCGTTCCATCAGCAGGACCTGCCCTGTAAAGGGTAACACCTGGCTTTCCTGTAACACCTGACTTCTGAATAAAGGAATAAGTGTTTGAACCATCAAAACTTACATTAGCCACAGAGTTTATTGTAGAACCATAACCAGAGGTGTTATTAGCGTCTGTATCACCAAAGGCATTGGTCGTAACTATATTCCATGCTGTGCCATTTGTTGAATAATCAACCTGAGCCGAAGTAGGATAAGCACCAGCCACACCATACCCCCTAAGGTTAGAACCTGCAAAAAGAGAACCATCAAAGGAATGAAGAGTACCTATACCTTCGCTACCTGTAAAGCTATGCACCTTTGTCCAGGTTGTGCCAGGGCCTGTCCACTTCCATATCTCACCACCTTGGGTAATCAGAGGTTGCACATAACCACTGCCAAATATAGCTTTGCCTGTTCCTGCATAAAGATAACCCCCAAACTCAGCAAAGCAACCACCCCAGTTATTAAAACTCTTATTAAGATGTGCCTCACTGCCTCCAAAACCATCATTATTTACCTGCGTAAATGTCCCTCCTGTAGGCTCATACTCCCATATCTCGCAACCTGTAACTCCTGTCCCGCTCCCACTCCCTCCAGGATAATCATTAGTCCTGCCTGTATCCCGGGGAGGATTAGGTTGCTTACCTAACATAATATATAATTTATTATCAAATCCTATCATATCAGGAATATAAAGCTTGTCAGCGACTTCAGCACTGCCATCCTCCCAGGCTGTGCTTGCGACCCCGTCTCCTGCTATCTGATGCCAGTTATCCGCATAGACATTACCTGAAAAATTAAAACTTACCGCTGATGGGTCATAAAACTTCCAGCTCACTGCTGAGCCTGTTACACCTGGTGCTATGCTTACGCCATCTGGAGCATGGTTAAAATAAGGATAACCATTAGGATCATACCCGTATTCATTATTAACAGAAACACCGCCAACCGAAATGCTTTCAATGGTAGCATATGTTCCGTAAAGAGTGTCACCAGTTGCATTGTCGTTGGTATTGTTATTGGTTATTGTAACATTCCCGGATAATATTTTAGTTCCACTATCCCAGCTTAAACCAGTGGAAGCCATTATGACATTTAGCGGGTAATATCCTGATCCAGCAGATGTGTATTGTTTTTTAGCAGAGCCTTTTGTTTTCTTTACACCTTTGCTTGCATCAGGATATTCAAATGTAATCGTACCCTTTTCAACATCCACATAGGCTCTGAATGAGGCAACGGGCTTTTTCTTTGATACGCCTGATGATGACTTAGCTCCTCCGATGCCTCCATCCTCTCCGCAACCCGGAATTAAAAATAGAGATAGCGCGAAGCAAAGAATTACTGATAATATTTTTATCCCCAAAAGTTTATTTTTCATTATAGCTCCCCTTTATTTATTAAAATAATTTAGAGTTTCACTGAAGCCTGTTGACTTAGAAAAAAGTCCCTCCACCTACATTCGCAGTAGAAGTAAAGAGGGTAATATCAATTAATGGTTCGTAAACTTTAAGTTTTGGTTCTACAAAAGCTTTTTTCTTTGGAATTCCTATAGCTTTTTTCTCTTCAGTTTTAATTTTCTCTTTGTTGCTCATTTAAGCCTCCAAAAAAAATTATAGACAATTTTTTCCTGAATTAGAATACCTTTTAGCAAAAATTATGCCACATTTTAAACATTCTTTAAATATTCAAATAACTCTCTGTTTTCAAAACAGAAAAAACAATTAATCTTTTCAAGAAATCTTTTAACATTCTGACCTTCTTTAATAAAAATGTACATTTTTTCGACAATTTTAATTCTAAATTTCTAACTCATTGATTTAATTTGCAAAAAAATGTCAAAAAAACCGACACCTCTTTGCAAACCTGCTATTAAAACCCGATTCGATGATAGTTATGTTAACTTTTTTTATTTTAAATCTCCTTTTACTTAATAAGTGAAACAATCTTTCAGACAGATTTACAATTTGGTTATTAATTGAAATGTATATTACTTTAAAAGAAAATCTATAAACAAACTATGAGATTAATTAATTAATGTCAAGGTAAATCAACTATTTAATTTGCAGGATTTATTTTTTTTAAAAACTCTTCTGATGTCTTGTCTTTCGGATTTAAACTTAAAGACTTGATGAAATGCTCTATTGCTTTTTCCTTATTTTTTAAACTTAAAAATATCAATCCAAGGCTTATATGAGACTGATAATAATCTGGTTTCAAATCTAAAACCCTTTCAAACTCTTCTATGGCATCTTTAAACATTTTCTTTTCCATATATATTTTTCCCAGATTGAGATGGGGTATTATCTCTGTCTTTTTTAACCTTGCTGCAATTTTTAAATATTTTATTGCTTCATTGCTGTTTCCTGCCTCATTCAGCGCACTCCCAAGGTTATTATAAACCTCATAAAGATTTGGATTTTGTCTGACTGCTATCTTATATTCCTCAATCGCCTCTTTGAATAATCCTTTTTTAAAATATATATTGCCTAAGTTATTGTAAGCTTTTGCCAGAGTTGGATCAAGTTTTATAGCCTCTTTATATTCCTTCACAGCATCATCAAATAACCCATTGTTGCTAAAGAGTAGTGCCAAGTTATAATGTGGATCACCTGATTTTTTGTCAATCTCTATTGCTTTCTTATAAGCTTCTATGGCTTTATCAGTAGCTCCAATTTGCCTGTAGATATTTCCTGCATTGATATAGGCTCTAAAAAAATTAGGGTTCAGTTCTAAGACTGTTTTTAGCTCCTTTAGTGCCTGCTCATATTTACCTTTTTTACTGTAAATAGTAGCAAGATTAAAGTGGGCATCCCAGTAATAGGGATTTATTTCAAGAGCTTCTTTAATATGCTTCAACCCCTTTTCATGGTCTCCCTTATCTATATATATTGTTCCTAAGTTATTGTGGACAAGGCAATCTTCTGGAGATTTTTTTATTGTATCAAGCCAGAGGGTCAGGCCATCTTTCCAGACAGTATTCCGGCTAAAGGTCAGAACAAAACAAGAAAGGCTTATAAGAAAGAAAATGATAAAAACTAAATATTTATAAAAGGAAGATAAAAATCCCACTCCATCCCCCTTTTTCAAAGGGAAACTTGAAAGAATATTTTCGGATAAAACTGTCCCCGAAATTTCTTCCAGATTGCAGAGTTTGAAGATAATCAAACTCAACCCTAATGTAAATGCAAATGAAGGTAAATATAAATATCTATCAGCCTTTAATATTGCGATTGGAATCAGATTTGAGACTGGAATTAATGTTATTAAAAACCACATTAAGCAAAACCCGACTAATTTGTTGTTTTTCCTGAATTTAAAAAAAATAACAATAAAAGCAATGAGAAGAATTGCTCCTGCTATTATCCTGATATCAGAAAAGGAGGGAGGAAAAGGAACCTCATATCTGACATTCAGGTTTATTGGGAAGAGTAATAGTTTTATATAATCAAAAACAACCCCAAGCATTGCAAGAAACGTAAGATAAGGGCTATCACCCCAATAGGTTTTAACAACCTCCTTCTCTGAAGCAACTGACAAAGTAATAATAGTTGAGAGACCTGCAATAACTAAAAAAGGAAGGATACGAATAATTGTCCTTTCTATTCTAAATACTTTCTTCTCAGCTAAGAAGCAATAATCAAATAAAGGAAGCAAAAATGGAAGTATTATTACTGAGGGTTTTGAAAAGAGTGCAAAGATAAAACTTATTATTGAGGAGATAAAATATAGATTTTTCTTTATTCCAGTTATTTTAAAAGCTAAAACGTAAAATAACAGGGAGAGGAAAAAGAACATGCCCGAGAGGACATCCTTTCTTGCAGATATCCAGTTCACAGCCTCAGCATGAATGGGATGAAGGGTAAAGAGAAGGGAAGAGAAAAAAGATAACGCCTTATCCTCAAAAATCTTCAGAGTCAGTAAATATACAAGCAGGCAATTTATCATAAAAAGTATAACATTTGTCAGATGGAAGCCAAGGGGTTTAAGTCTCCAGAAATGATAATCCAGAGCATAGGAAAGCTCCTTTAATGGTAGATAGTCGCTTGCAGTTGGCTCAGAAAACATTCTGCATATATTGTCAAAATTAATTGCTTTTATCTTTTTATTCTCAAGAACGAGCCAGCTGTCATCATAGTTTACAAAATCATTTTTCAATGAGTTTGAATAGACAGCAAAAGAAATGGCAAGAATCAAACAGATTGAAACAAAATGATTTAAATATTTTTCTGAAATCATAAATAAAAATCTATCCATTAAAATCCTTATTCCAGCTCTTTTAATGCTAATTCTGCTTTTTTGTCTTCAGGATTTAACCTTAAACTGGTTTTGAAATTTTTTATTGCCTCATCTTTAGCCCCTTTTAACTGATAAGCTTTTCCGAGCATATTATAGATTTCATAAAAATCAGGGGCAAATTTTAATGTATTTTTCAAAACCACAATAGCATTATCGTACTCACTTATCTGAATATATATCTGAGCGAGGTTAATGCCCGCATTAATATGTGATGGCACAGCTTTAAGAGCCTTCTTAAACATCTGCTCAGCATCCTCATAGTTTTTATTCATTCCATATATAATTCCCAAATTATTTAAAACCCCTGCATTTTTAGAATCAAGCTCAAGGGCTTTTTTAAATTCATTAAAAGCCGGTTGAGTACGGCCTGCTTCTATATAGAGCAACCCCAGTTCAATATGGTTGCCTGCTATTTCAGGGTCAAGCTCAATTGCTTTTTTGAACTCTCTCTCAGCTTCTGCAGGCATTTTTAAATCACGGAATGTTATCCCAAGATTAAAATGAGCGCTGCCGTAATCAGGCATTATTTTTATGGCTTTTTTATAAGCCTCTACAGCAAGGTTCCCCTTTCCAGTGGCTTCATAAATATTTCCTAAATTGTTGAAAGCGATATGGTTTTTCGGATCAAGGGCTAACGCTCTTTTAGTATAGAAAAATGCCTTGTCAAAGTTCCATTTTTTTCCATAAACAGCTCCCAGGTTCAGATTGGCATCTATATAACCCGGCTCAAGCATAACTGCTTTTTTAAACTCTACAAATCCATTCTCTGTTTTATCAATATCTAAATATTCTGCACCCAAATTATTATGAGGCCTTGCCTTCTCAGGAGATTTCTTTACAGCATCACTCCAGAGGGTTAGACCATCCTGCCAGACATGGTTGCGATAATAAGTAGCAAGAGAGAAGCAAAGGACAATCAATGCTGGAGTGATAACAATTAAAATCTTGCTCAGTCTGCTTGTGCCCATTAATATTTTATAAATAAACAGAGAAAGAAAAATTGAAAACCCAACTGAAGGAAGATAAAGCCACCGCTCACTCAAGACATCCTCAAGGGGAATAATTGAGGTCGGAGATAAAGCTATGAAAAACCAGAGAATGGAAAAAGAAATCTCTTTGAAAGTTTTAAAAAACTTAAAAGCCAAATAAAAAATTAATAAAATTGTGACTAATGATAGGAGGGTTTTAAAATTTATGCCTGTAGTTAATGGAAAATCATGGTCTATGTTCAAATTTATTGGGAAGAAGAGAAGTCTTATATATTCTGTGCTAACATTAATCTGGGTTAAGATATTGACATAATAATTCCTGTTAAAAGTCGGGTTGCCTAAAGTTCCGTAAAAATATCTCCTCAGAACCATTAAGGCTCCAATTATGACAAAGAAAGGGAAATAGAAACGGGTCTTTACCTGCCTGCCGGCAGGCAGGGACCCCGTTAATAACAGACCTAAAGGTCTGTTTCTACGAGTAGTTGAAAAGCAAGACTCATAGAGAATTAGAATAAATGGCAGAGTTGCTCCTGTTTCCTTTGAACCAATGCTTAAAAGGAAAAAGATAATGGAGGCTAAATAAGAAAAAAACAGCTTACCCCGTGATGGAACAACGCTTCTGGAATATTTAAGGAATTTAATGAAAAATATCATAGATAAAAGAAAAAATGTAGTGCTCATAACTCCTGAACGGCTTGAAATATAAGTAACTGATTCAACATTTATTGGATGAGCAACAAAGAACAGGGAGGCTAAAAAAGAAACTTTATGGGTTTTAAATATGAGGTTATAAGAAATCAGATAAACAAGAATACCATTTATGATATGAAAAAATAAGTTCACAAGATGGTATCCAAAAGGATTAAATCTATTAATGTAATAGTTCAGAGCAAATGAAAGGCTTGATAATCCTCTTGTTGGATTTGAAAAGACTATATCATATAAATTATGTAAATCCCTTAGCTTGTAATCAGATAAAATTACCTTTCTGTCATCATAGTGAAATGGCACATTAAAAGAATTAGAATAACACAGTATCGCAGTTAATATTATTAATGAATGGGGCAAAAAAACATAAAGCCATTTTGATTTATCTTTCATTCTTGTCAGTTGCCTTCATTTATTTCTTTTAAAATTTTCTTTGCAGCTTCATTTTTTGGATTATAAATCAGGACATTTTCAAAACACTCTTTGGCAAGCTTCATCTCATTAAGTGACATATATAACATTCCGAGATTCCCATATGCTGCTACAGAATTCGGAACCAGCCCGATTAATTCTTTGTAAGATATTATTGCTTCTTTTATCATTCCCTTTTTAAAATAATAATTGCCGCTTTCAAACAATGCTACAGCTTCCTGAAGCATTAGACTTTTTTCACCCTTCTTCCTATATGCCCTGCCGAGATTGGCTCTTGAAGGTGAGTAATGCTTATCAATTCTTATTGCCTCTTTAAAAGATTTTATTGCTTCATTGTAGAGTTTCAGTTTCGCAAGAGCAACTCCGAGATTATTATGGGTTCTTGCTTTATGTGGAGATTTTTGGGCTGCATCCCTCCATAGCAATGCTTCACTGCTCCATACTTCATTCCTGCTAAAAGTCAAAATCGAAAAGAATAATATGAGAAGAATTCCTATTACTGATAATCCCCCCTTGCCCCCCTTTGAAAAATGATAACTCTCCCTGTACCCATCCTGTAATAGCATAATAAACAAAGCCAAGAATAAATAAAATCCAATTCCAGGCAAATAAAGCCATCTTTCACTCAATATATCCTGCAGAGGTATTAACAGCGTCGGGCTGAACGTTATGAGGAAGAAAAAAACTGAAAAAGCAATCTCGGAACATTTTCTGTATATTATTAAAGCTCCAAAAATTAAAATTAAAATCCCTATAAATGACAAAAGTGTTTTAATCTCAAGAAATGAACCGGATAAAAAATATTCATGATCTATATTAAGATTCACAGGGAAAATCAGGAGCTTAATATAAGCCCATAATGCATTTGCCTGAGTAAGAAAGTTTTTATAATAATCCCTGTGAAAAGTCGGGTTGCCTAAAGTTCCGTAAAAATATCTCCTCAAAACCATTATGGCTCCAATTATGACGAAGAAAGGGACGTAGTATAATTTATAGTGAATGACATTGATCCTTTTCAGTTTGATAGGCGGGACATTCTTGTCCCGCCATGACGGGGTTAGAAAACCCCGTCTATCGATAGAGGTAGAAAAGCAGGACTCATAGAGAATTAAAATCAAAGGCAAAGTTATTCCTGTTTCCTTTGAGCCAATACTTAATAGAAAAAAGATAATGGAAGTCAAATAAAAACCAGTCTGCTTAAGTCCTGATGCTCCGGTATTTCTAAAGTTTCTCAGGAATATAATAAAAAATATCATAGATAAAAGATAAAATGTTGCGCAGAGAACTCCGGAGCGGCTTGAAATATAGCTGACTGATTCTGTGTTTACAGGATGAGAAATAAAGACAAGGGAAGTAAAAACCAAAACTAAAATATCTCCCTGAAAGGTGATTCTAAGAATAAGAAAAAACAAAACTCCGTTCAAACAGTGTAAAATTATATTTACCAGGTGATATGAGAAGGGATTAAGTTTTCCCCACCAGAAATTCAACGCAAAAGAGAAGGTTGAAACAGGCCTTGAGGGGTTAGAAGAGAATATTTTTTGGAAATCCTTTATATCCCTGACACTCTCATTTTTAACAATTACCTTTTCATCATCGTAGTGAAAAGGGCTATTGAGCGTATTAGAATAGATTGCAAAAGATACTATGAAAATAATAATTATTGATAAAGAAGTTTCACGCCTCACTTTTTTTGTCTGCTTTCGTATCTTCTAAATGATAATTTAAAATTGCCAGTTTCTGTGACAGATTCTTTACCTGATTGCTTAGCTTAGAAATCTTAACTGAAAAATGAATGCTTATAAAAACCAGAAACAGGAGCCCGAAGATAAACAACGTTGAAGTTGGAAGCACAGCTCCTATAAGATGAGTAACAAACACAAGCAGGTTATACCATAAAGAAAGAATTATTATTGTAAACCCTGTCAGAATCCATAACCATGAATACTCTTCACGAAGTTTCCTCTGCCTGACAAGTTCTACAATAATGATTAGAATTGCCAGACTTATAACAACAGCAAATATTTTTTGGGTAATTGGCATACCTTTTCCCTCCTGATTAAAAGTCTATTCAAATCCTAAATTCTAATATCTAAAATCGTTCGACTGATGGTTCGACTGTTCGGCAAGCTCACAGCCCACCATGCAGCACCCTGAGCCTGTCGAAGGGTCACGACGAAGTCCTAAACCCCGTTAGAAAGTAAAATTTCTAAGCGGGGCAAACAAATTCAAAAGACCTAAATTTTAAAAATGGTAGCCGCAGACTTCAGTCTGCGAAAATATTCGTAGAATTTTATTGTTCCTTTAAATCCTTTCTCAATAAAGTCACAAAAATTGACAGCAGCATTTTAAAAATATAGTAAACAGGTTTAAGTCCGCTATGCATGGATTTTTTTGAAAAGCTTGGATTCATCCTGACCGATACTTCTGCTATTTTAAACCCTGCTTTATGGAGCATGATTAATACATCAGCGTCCGGGAAATCAACAGGGTAGCGGTCGCTGGAAAAGAATTCAATTACCTTTCTATTTAAAGCCTGGAATCCTGATGTCGGGTCAGTTATTCTCTGGCCTGCAAACAAAGAAGCAATTGCTCCGAAGAATGAAATTCCAAGCTTTCTTGCTAAACTTGTCTGATAATTTCCTTTCTCCAAGAACCTAGACCCAATGACTATATCAGCATTCCCATTTAAAACGGGTTCAAGAATTTTAAGAATATCTTTTGGATTATGCTGTCCATCTGCATCAAGCTGTATAACATACTCATACCCCTCCTCTAAAGCAAATTTGTATCCTGTCTGAAGTGCTGCCCCATAACCAAGATTAAAAGGCAGGGATATAACCCTTGCACCAGCATCATGCGAGCACTTTGGGGTATTGTCAGTGGAGGCGTCGTTGACTACTAAAATCTGAGCTGAAGGAAGTGTTTCTTTTATCCCTTTTATTACTTCTCTGATGTTCTGTTCCTCGTTGTGAGCAGGAAGAATTACTATTATGGATTGAGATTTATTCATAAACTCAGCCTTCTCTGTTTGTAAAGGTTGACAGAAAGAACTTTAGTTCATGACGCTGAAAAATAAAAATTAATATTAAATATAAACCAATGCTTAAAAGCATTGTTGAGAATAATGGAAGAAAAAGGTTTAAGTCAAAATATTTTTGACTGATAAAATAGACTATCACAGTGGATAGAACTGCAAACAGCGAAATCCATTCTATCCCTTTCAAATATTTGACAAAAATATCCTTTTCAAGATGTGCTGTCAATTTAAATAAGAGGACTATGAATATAAAAACGGTATAGACTGACTGGGCAACTGCAAGTCCAGTCAGCCCAAAGTAATTTTTTAAAAAAAAGCTTGAAAAAAGATTTACTAAAATACTAAACAGTCCTATCAGAAATAAAGTTCCTTCCTTGCCTACGGCATAAAATGCTGAAAAAAGTATTAAGTTTAAGCTGTAAACCAGTATCAGAATAATATAGCCAAGAATCAGGTTTCCAAGTATTTCTATATCTTTGTTATTAAGAGAAGAGCTCAAGAAAAGCCTGAGAATGGGGGTTCTGAAAACAGAAAGAAAAAGAATAAGAGGTATAATAAAAATTATATTATACCTGATTCCTAAAGACAATGTTTTTGAGAACCTCGTTTTATCCTCCTTCATCCTTGAAAGGGAAGAAAGAATTACCAGCGAAATAGGATTTGATATTACACTTACTAAAAAGCCTGCTCCTGTTGCTGCGTATGCAAACAGAGTTGCAGAGCCTTCAGGAAAATAAGATGACAGGCTTTGTCCAATTGCATAATTTAAATTTCCGGTGACATAAATGCCTGAACCGAGAATCGTTGTTTTGAAAATATCAAGAAAGGTAAATTCTGAATCATTCTTGAAAAACCTTGGCTTATATCCTATTTTTAGCAGATAGATTAATTGGAACAGGCATGAAAAAAAAGATGATACCAGCATTCCGATAGCCACTGAATCAATTCCCAATAAATTTCTGAAAGTAAAAATTAAGCAGAGCCACAGGAAATTGCCAAAAGCATATGAATAGGCAGGTATGGAAAAGTTACCTATAGCCCCAAGAGCACTTGCACACAAAAAACCGATTCCCTGGAAGAAACCTGAAAAAGCTATTATTTTTATAAAATAGGATGTTTTGGCAAGAGTCTGGGAATCAAATCCCACCCCTAAAAAAGATGATATATAAGAAGAGAGTAACAAAACGGAAACAGAAAACCCTATTACTATTGATAAAACTGAGACAGCGATTTTGTTAAATACAGCAAAAAATCTTTCTTTGTTTTCAATATCTGCCATTAACGGCACTACTGAATATCTGAGGGTTGAGAGGAAAGTAGCGAAAAAAACAAAGAGTACATTTGCTGCGAAAAAAGCGTCAGTTTCTTTTGCTGCTCCGAAAAAAAGGGCTATGCAAAAATAACAGAGTAGTCCAAAAAGAGATGCAAAAAAACTGCCAACACTTGCAACCCAAGTATTTCTGACAACTTTTTTGCTGGTATCTAAATTTAATTTTTCTATTGTCATTATACTAATATTTTTCTATTCTTTTTTTGCTAAAGCGAGTAGATAGTGCCCTAATCCAACACGAACATCTAATTGAATTTTTTTAGCAATGAGAGCAAAAGTCCGGAAAAAAGGATTAAGATTCTTAAAAATCCAGTCTTCCCTTCCAGGAACTCCGAAACCTTCTTCTTTAAGAAGTAAAATTTTAAATCCTGTTTTTTTTAGCAGATACGCTAAAGTTTCTTTTGTAAAAAGGTATAAATGGTAGCTTCTTGGAGCAAATTTTTCTTCTTTTGTTGAACGCAGGAAAAGATTAAGGAGAAAATTTCTTATCTTAAAGTTGTTTTCATTTGGGACTTCAATTAATAAATACCCTGACGGCTTCATAATTCTTTTTATTTCTTCTAAAGTTATCAGTGGATTAGGGAGATGTTCTAATACATGACTCATATTTATTAAGTCAAAATAATCTTCTGGAAAATTAGCTTTTTCAACCCCTCCTTTCCTAACTTCAATATCTAATTTCTTAGATAATACCTGAACTGCCCACGAAGATACTTCAACTCCATGAATATTCCATCCTCGCTCTTTTGCTACTTTTAGAAAACTTCCCGTCCCACATCCCACATCCAGTACTCTTCCAACTGGCATTTCTTTTAAAATAGTGTTGAACCGATTTATGAAAAAATTTTCTTGCTCCTTGGCAATTTTTTCATAAACATGGTAATAGTTTTCTCTATAAATTTCCTCATTAATAAGATATACTAAAGTCCTTGGATTCTGATACATAAGACTGCATTTTGAACATTTTACAATATTTATGTTTCCTTTGGAATAGATGTGGTAAAAATTTTCAGAATTACAAATTATACAAGATATATACTCTTTCATATCTAATTTATCTAACATTAATATTTTTTTCTTTTTTTAAACAAACGATATGGTGCAATAAGTTCCTGAATTTTTTTTAGGATTTCTTTAAGGACCAGAGTCGTTGAATCTGGTTTCAATAATTCCAAAATTACAATATAGATATTTCCTAATAGCCATAGCAGTTTTATCTCCATTTTTGAAAGAGCATCTGTTCTAATAGTGCAATTGTGTGCATCAAATCTTTCATAATCCTTTTCCATTAAATGACCTTTTTGAATAAGAATTTTCTGCAGCTCTGTTCCTGGGAATGGAGATGCCATGGAAAAGCCAACGTAAAAAGAATTCACTTTCTTTATGAATTTAAGGGTATCTATTACTGTAGAATAATTCTCACCTATATTGCCTATCATAAAGGAGCCAACTGTCTTGATTCCAGCTTCATGAGTTAATCGAAAAGCTCGTTCCAGTTCTTCTATTGTTATTCCTTTCTTCATTTTATTGAGCATAGTCTGGTTTCCACTTTCGCCGCCAAAAAGAATAACCTGAATGTTAGCTCTTCTTGCAAGCTTTAATAGGTGAGAATTGAGTAACTTCTCATTTGCTCGGAAAGCAGCCTTATAAACTATCTCCTCATTTAATTTATTCTCTATGATTAGATTTAATAATTCTTCAGCCCATTCTTTGTTCAAATTAAAAGTGTCATCTTGGATGTATATTTCTCTCATATGATAGCGATTATATAGCCATTTTATCTCCTCGATAACCTTTTCAGGTTTTCTGAACCTTGTGTGTTTTCCGAAAACTGAAACATTACAGAATGTGCACTGGAAGGGACAACCCCTTGATGCCATTATGTACATACATGGCTTCTGGATAACAGGTGGTCCTCCTGTGAATCTGTACAGATCTTTAACTAAATCAAGGTCAGGCAGTGGTAAGTAGTCAAGATCAGCAACAAAAGGTCTTGGGTCATTAACAATTCCTTTAAAACAAATTCCTTTGATTCCTTCTAAGTTTTTCCCATCCACAATCTCTGAAAATGTATGCTCTCCTTCACTAAAGACTACTACATCAATATTTGGAAAGTTCTTGAAAAGTTCTATCTTTAACGCAGAAGAATGAGGTCCTCCTGCTACAACACGAATATCTTTGCTGACCTCTTTCGCAAGGTTTGAGATAATCCTTGCTGATTTTGTCTGGTAGGTATTCATTGTAATTCCGACTATGTCTGGAGAAAATTCCAGGATTTTTGCTTTTAATCCTTTAATGTTAATACGCTCATTAGTGAGATGGGTTATGCAGACATTGTGACCTTCCTGTGAGAGCATTGTCCCCATAAGCACAAGAGCTCCGGAGGGATATATTTCAGTCTGTTGCGGGACATTTTCTTCTGGGTTTATAAGCAGGATATTCATTTATTATTTTTTGCTAAAGCAATAAGATAATGCCCTAATCTAATGTGAACATCTAATTGGAGTCTCTTAACGAAAAATGCTAAGGTTCTGATAAATGGATTAAGGCTCTTGAGTATCCAGTCTTCTCTGCCCTTGACTCCAAATCCTTCTTCTTCAATTAACAAAAGCTTAAATCCTGATTTATCTATCAGGCTTGCAAGGGTGTCTTTTGTAAACAGGTATAAATGGTAGTTTCTTGGGGCAAACTTTTCTCCTGTGCCGGAATGTAAGAAAAGATTTAGAAGAAAATTTCTTATCTTAAAATTTTTCTCATTCGGAACTTCAATCAGTAAATACCCTGGTGGCTTTGTGATTCTTTTGATTTCTTTTAGAGTTTTAAGCGGGTTAGGCATATGTTCTAATACATGACTCATATTCACTAAATCGAAATATTCATTTGGATAATTTGCTTCTTCTACTGTTCCTTCAGTAATTCCAATGCCCAATTTATCAATTGATGCATGAGCTGCCAGTGAAGATACTTCAACCCCATATACATCCCAACCTAAATCTTTAGCCACCTTAAGAAATCCTCCGGTACCGCACCCTACATCCAGTACTTTTCCAGTTGGTATTCCTTTCAAAACAGTCTCAAATCTATTCCTGAAGAACTTTTCCTGATCCTGTGCTATCTTTTCATAAATTTTATAATAGTCCTTTCTATTGGTTTCTTCGTTTACAAGATTCTGAGAGACTCTCGGATTCTGGTACATGAGTCCACATTTAGTGCATTTGACTATATTTATACTTTCACGGGAATAGATGGATGAAGAATTATCAGAATTACAAATCACACATGGTACATACTCTTTCATTTTCTGTTTTGATATCCTATTTTGAAGCCTCAAGCTTTTGAAGGTCCAGCTCAAAGAGACTTTTCAACATAAAAAATCAGGTTACATTCTATTGCTTTCCCGCCCTTTTATTAAGAATTCTAAAAGTGCGAGAAAACCATTTAAATAAATTCTTAGATGAGTAAGTGTTTTTATCTTCTTCAGATAAGATAACACAATTCTTGGTCTGAAATAGAATTTCCTGAATGCCTGTTTGTTAAAAAAAACCAGCTTATCCTCTGTTAACTCTTTGGGGACAAAGACCGGAAACCAGCCAGAAAGCATTTTCCAGTCGTTGTTGAAGGTACCAAACTCACCTGCTTTCTCATACAAAAGAGAACCAGGGAAGGGGGTCATAAAACTAAAATGGGCTTCTTTTAAAGGAAGGGAGAGGGAAAACTTTATGGTTGCATTGATGCTATCTTCAGTTTCGGTGGGATGACCAATAATAAAGGTAGCACAGGGCTCTATGCCTGCTTTTTCTGTTTCTAACACAGCCTTTTTAATCTCCTCCAATGTGATTTTTTTATTTATTACATCAAGTACTTTCTGTGAGCCACTCTCAATCCCGTACCAGATCTGCCAGCAGCCGGCTCTCTTCATCATATTGAGCATCTCAGGGTTTATCATATCTGCCCTTCCCATGCAGGTCCAAACTATATCCAGTTTCTCCGTTATTAATAAATTACATAATTCCATGAGTCTCTTTTTTATTGCAACGAAGTTATCATCTCTGAATTGAATCTCTCTAATTCCATAATTTTGATAAAGGTTTTTTATCATTGCCATAACATAAGAAGCGGAATAAAAGCTTACATTATTTCCGAACATACTCCTGTCACAAAAAATACATTGTCCGGGACAACCCCTTGATGTAACCAGCATAGAAGCTGGGATTTTTTTTAAGGTATGGACAGGAGGACAATAATATTTTGCTAAATTAGGCAGGAGATCCCATGCAGGAAATGGAAGGTTATCTAAATCCCTGACACGCTCCCTTAAGCCGGTAAATAGAAGATTTCCATTTTCCCTTAAAAAAAGTCCCTTTACCTGTCTTAAATCCTTTCCTGCTGTAAGGGATGATATGAGTTCTGATATAGTATAATCGCTCTCTCCAAAGCAACCAATATCAAACTGGGGGTAGAGTTGTAATGTCTTTTCAGGAATTGCAGTAAAATGAGGACCGCCGATTATTATTTTGACCTTATTAAGGTGTTCTTTAATCAAAGAAGCAACTTTTGATGTATTTCCAATGCTTGATGTCACGGCAGTTAGCCCTACAAAATCAGGATTTTTCTTTATAGTCAGTTGTGCTACTTCCTCGCAACTCAAAGAAAGAGCTGCTCCGTCAAGGATTTTAACATCAAATCCCCTTTCTCTCAGGCTTGCAGCCAAATTTGTCAGACCCAAAGGAGGTGTTTGACCCCCACTTTGATACTTTAATCCATAGCGCTCCATTATGGTCAATGGTGGATTAATAAACAATATTTTTGGATTCACAATTCATTACCTCTTTTCTATTTTTTAAAAATCTCAAGTTGTTTAAGATTTTCCTTTGCAGGATTAAAGCTTGGGTCAAGTTTTAAACACTCTTCCCACTCTTTCCGTGCCATTTCATAGTTCTTTCCTATAGTACAAAGAATTGCAAAATAATTATGATAATTAATATTTGAAGGAAAGTTCTGCACAAGTTTCTGAAACTTTTCTATTTCTTCATAATAGAGTTTTATATAAAGTGGTCCTTGCCTCTGTAAGCTGTATCCTCTTATTAAGAATGTTGAAATCAAAGATTTGAAAGGTTCTCTTCTTTCATTAACATTGAATGGCCTTAATATTAATGTATTATCTATCTTGTCCATTATAGTATAATTTTCAAAAATGTATTCGCTCAATTCAGGGCTATATTCCTCACCTGATATTCCATCTATTTCCTGGTCAAGTTCATAAATAATCTTTTTTGTACCATTCTGAATTAAATCTCTTATTGCTTCTTCCCTCATCTTTTTTGTAATTGCAAGATAACCCAAGCAGTATCTCGTGGGATTAACTCTGTCAGCCAGAAAATAATATACAGCCTGCTGGGGAAAGATAAAGACAGGTTCATTATAATCCGTCTTTTTAGAAATATATGAAATTACCTTTTCAAAATGGTTTGCCTGCTCAGTTAGTGTCCTGACACCTCCTCCCCTTTTCAAGTTTAGTGTTGCTAAACCTTCTTCATTTACATTTGTTTTTGTTATCCAATAATTAATTAACCTTTCTTCCTCAAAAAAGTTTTTAAGGTTAAAAACCTTCATAAAATAAACTAAGAACATAATCAGCAAAAGTATCATAAAAACAACCTCAAATTTCATAACGGGCTTTAAGCTTTTAATGTGTAAAAGATCCTTTGCCCTGATGAAAAGTCTTTCCATGAAATAAATACTGATTAATATAGCCGGAGATATGGAAAAGAACAGATGATGAATATCTGATCTTCCCAGAGCAGTTCTGAAAGCGAGAATCCCAAAGATAAGAACAAACAGGATCTTTATTTTTTCTGTATTAAATTTTTTTTGTATCCCTGAGATAACTAAGTAAATTAAAGTTAATATATAAATTCCAATTGGAAGATAAAAGAGAAACAAGGTATCTGTTATCAGGGATAAAAGTTCTCTGACTGAAAAAATACTGTTAGAAATATCAATAACAGGAAAAGGTAATCCCTGGAATCCGGAAGATACATAGATGGGGTATTTTATCAAAACCTCAAAAAAAGGTTTTAAGGCTCCTACAGAATAGAAATAAAGAAAAAATAATGATGGGAAAATAACTATCCCTGAAAACATTAAAAGGGAGGATTTTAGAAAAACTTTTTTTGGAAATTCATCAGACAGAGAGAAAACTAATAATGAGCCAAATGCTCCGGCCAAGGCACAAAGAGTTGTTTCTTGTGAAAATAAGAATGCGATACCAAGAAAGATGCCTGTAGAGAAAATCCAGAAGTATTTCTTCTTCTCTAAAAATTTAAAAATTATCAAAAGAATTATAAGCCCTAATGATACTCTGATATGATTAAATAAAAACTGAGAGAGTAAAATTATTGAAAAAAATATCACAAAAAACCTATTTTTCAAAAGTGATCTTGCAGTAAGATAACCAAGTATCTTTCCAAGTCCTCCCAGTAAATAAAAATATATCTTCTGAATTAATATAGTTGCGCCAAAAATCTTGAAGGTAAAAAAAAGGGGATAAATCTGCAAAGGGGGGTAGGGAATCCAAACATCCTTATATAGAATTTTGCCTCTCATAAGTTCATTTACTACTGCAGAGAATTGTCCATCATCCCATGGTATTATAAAATTTTTAAAAGGTGTTGGAGTGTAAAAGAAAATAAGAACTGGTAATAGGATATAGTCGATAAAATTCCAGATTATTTTTGAAAAATTATTATTTTGAAATGTCTTCATTTGTAGAAACATAGCCTTTTTTCAATAAAAAGAAATTAAACAATTTTATAAAGAAAATTATAAAAGCTAAAAACACCAATGAAAAGTTAATTTCTTTTTTATATATAATTATCCAATACAGTGCAAGAAAAGAGGGTAAAAAATCAATAGATGAAATGCATAAAATCTTTTCAAGAGAAATTTTGAAATATTTTGATATGAAAGATGAATAAAAAATCCATGAAAGCCATGTAAGAACTCCGACTGAACTTATAAGAATCAAACTTAAAATATAATAGAAAATCTCCTTTTGCTTTGGGTAACCATAAAGATTTGTTAACCCAACTACATCAAGTTCATTTTTATAAGGTTTGAATTGAATTGGGAAATTATAGACGAAAACCAGAAGGAAATAGATTCCCAATACAAATCCTGAGCCTATTATTATTAAATTATATAAAAAATTATCTTTTTCTGATGATAACCGAATTGCTTTTTTTATAAAATCTTTCAAATAGAAGCCTCAAATGTTAGCCTTCTTCAATTAATTTATTTTGGAATTTGTGATAGAAAATTTTCCATAGTCTTATTATAAATTAACCAGTCAACTTGATAGATTTCAAAAGGAGCTCCATTAGTACTTATATCATTTGGGACTAGAAAAGAGTGAACAAGCCTTAAGAAAGGGAATGGAGTGTCATTAATAAAGTTTTTCCTCGAGTAGAGCAAATAATTAGACTTTTTGAACTTCATATATTCAATGAGATATATCCAATACCTCAAATCTGTTTTAACCCCTGGACTATGACCAATCATTTCATGAGTGGTTAGCCCAACTGTATCTATAGTTTTTCTTCCAGAAAAAAGCTTTGTTGCTCCAATAGGATCTGAGGTTATAACTGTTTCTGGGGGAAGATTCTTTGAAATCCATTCCGCAACAGAAACGTGAGCATCATTTACGTTTTGTATATGTAATGGATATTCATTCCGTGCAAAATTAAAAAAATTCAAACAGAAATAACAAAAAAGAAATAAAAATGGCAGGATTATAATTCCTTTAATACAGATCAAATGATTATGGGACTTAATATCTTTTGTCAAATTTTTATAAACTGATTCTACTAAGAAAAATAATCCGAAGCCAGCACCTATTGAGATTATTGGGTCATAAGGAGTGATATACCTGAAGACCCATCCAAGATAGATTGACTTGAAAGCCTTCCATGTGAAAAATGCAAAAACTGTAGTTGCCCAAAAGAAATTTTGAAATGGTTTAGCTTTCTTAGCAATAGCAAAGATTATCCCAATAGTAGCAAAGAGGTATAAGAAGATATGGTATGAATCAAGCTGGTCTGCAATTGCTAAGTATCTTTTCCATAGGTTTGCAAAGTCATATCCTGGTCCAACATATATGTAATAGGGTGTTGGGAAAAGAAGTCCTGTAAAATACCAATAGATAATTAGAGGTATAACCGCTGTTGATATTGTTATAAGGGCGAATCTCATTAGTTCTTTTGGTTTAATCAAAGTTCTTTTGCTATCAAAAACCTTTGATATCAGACCAAAATGTTCAAGAGATAGAAAAATCATAGCCATTGTCGGGAAGATATACAGCTCTTCCCTTGCCCATCCACATAACCCAAAAGCAAAAGGGCTGAATCTCAATATTCCTTCATCATATTCTTTGAAAAAAGTATGGGCTGCAAGCAGTATCATGAAGGCTGTTAGCGGTACTTCCATACCACTTACAGCACCCCATATTAACTTGGAATTAAGAAGAAATAATATCCCACATATTAAAGATACATATTGAGATTCAAATAGAAATTCTGAGAGTTTTAAAAGAAAATATAAAGATAAAGCAAGAAGCGAAATGCCAACTAAATAATTGGAGAAGAGGAGAGCTTTATAAATATTGTAGAAAAAAAATCTGGAAATAAAAAATACTGGAGTTAGGATTACATACCATAAGAAGCCTGTCACCCCAGCACTTTTTTCCCCAATGTTATATTCAAAAAAGTGCCCTGAAGCAGCATTTTTTATATAATTTAGATATATATAACCGTCATCTGTGGGCAGGTTGAAGGTGCCTGTATGGTTATAGTTTTCCCAAAGGAAGAAGATGGCCTCGATAAACAGGATTAAAAGTAAAATATATCTAAAATGTTTAGACATGCTTTGATGAAGAGAAAAAAAAGCGTTTGATATTATTAACTCCTATTACAATGAGTTCCTTAATAGAGACATTTTCACTTTTAAAATAACAATATCCATAACTGATTAGAAATAATATATCAAAAATAAAATTAGAAGGGAATTTAATAATTTTCTTTATGAAAACTTTTAAGGAAGAAAATTTAACAGCCCAGAAAAATAATTTCTGCAGATTCTCAAGCTCTCTGCTTGATTCAGATTTGAGGAAGCTTTTTTTAAAAAATGAGGATTCAGATAAGTCAATATTCTTATCAAAATATCCCATAGTTATGGCAAATTCTCCCAAAACTGTCTTAGGGTAAGGCTGAAAAATTGAACACCAGGGATAATCTGTTTTAATCCTTGTGTTTATGTCAATAGTCTTAAAAGCCTGCTCAAGAGTTTCGCCGGGCAGCCCCATCATATTATATGTTCTGAAAGGAATTTTATATTTTTTGAGCAATTCTGCAGTAATCATTATTTCTTCATCTGTTACCCCTTTAGAGAGCAGGTTATTTCTCAACCCTTCATCTCCTGACTCGATTCCGAAAAAAACTCTTATGCAGTTGGCTGCCTTCAGCCACTTTGCTATATCTTCATCAAACATATCAGCCCTTATAAGGCAAATGAGAGGAAGGTTTATTTCTTTTTTATATTCAGAGAAAAATTCTCTAATCCAATCTTTATCAAAAGTGAATGTATCATCCATAATATATACAGTTTTAAGAATATATTTACTACTTACTTCCTTTATTTCTGTGATTACATTTCCTACACTTCTCCGTCTGACATATTTTCCCTTACCTGCATATATTTTCTTTAGCGAGTGATTATAGCAGAAAGAACAGTTAAACGGGCATCCGCGGGCTGTAATGAAAGCCTTTTGTGATTTATTAAGAAAAGGATATTTACTATAATATAAATCTCTGTCAGGAAATGGTTGCCGGTCTAAATCTTCTATAAGAGGTCTTGGTTCATTCTTTATAATCTTTCCATCAGGTGACTTGAACCAGAAATTTTTTATGGCAGAAACATCTTTGCCATCAGATAAGTTTGCAGAGAGTTCAAGTAAAGAAAACTCACCTTCGCCAATACAGACGCCATCTATTTCAGGTTCATTTATTATTTCAGGGAAAAATGTTGGATGAGGTCCACCGAAGAGAATAAAAGCGTTAACTGATTTTTTTATCTCTTTTGCAAAGCTAAGAGACCACTTATGCAATCCTGTGGAACATGAAAATCCGACAACTGATGGGTTGTATTCAATTACTTGCTCTAACATTTTTTTATTCCCATTCCCAATAAATACTTCAACTTCATGTCCTCTCTCTTTTAGGATAGAGGATAGATACATTAACCCTAAGTATTCATATGCTATATTCTGTATAAATGCTACTTTTACCATTTTAGATTACACGGGCAAAAACTAACATTTCTCCTGTTCGCAAAAGAATGTTTTTATTCAGAAATTTATGATTTAATTCTCTTGTGATTGTGGATTCATAAAAACGAACCCATAAAATAAATTGTTTGCTACATAAAAGTTATTTTTAAAGTATAAAATATCTATCTTTTCTGAATTACAAAGGTTGCACATGGTAGCTTTTGTTTCATTCATGACAAAGGTATTTTTTTACAATTGTTTCATATACTTCTTTAAAGGTAATCTTTTTTAAACATTGGTTATCACCATTACAAACTGCTGTTTTAACATTATAGACACTCAAACATGGACTACAATAAATACCTTTGTAAAAGATAATATGTTTATCATCTGAAGAGTAATGTCCATATAATGATGGAGTTTCAGGACCAAAAAAAGAAACTGTAGGTGTTCCCAGAGAAACAGCGAGGTGGAAAGGCCCGCTATCATTCGTTATAAACAGTTTGATTTCATCAAGCAGTGCTATCAATCCGGCAAGGTTTAATTTTCCTGCCAGATTTAATATGCTATCTTTAAAATTAAGTTCCTTGACTGTTTTCTCCACATAATCTTTATCTTCCTCACCTCCTATCATGATGATTTTTGCATTATGAGAATTTATTAATTCTGATATCAATTTTCTAAAGTTTTCCTCAGGCCATCTCCTTTCATAACACATATCACTGGAGTTGATGTTAACACCAATAATTAAATTATTTTCAGTAAAACCTTCTGATTTTAGTAATTCCTTGATGTATTTTTTCTCTCTATCTGATGGTTTGATTTTATCAATTTCCTTATCATTTGACTCAATGCCAAGGGGTGAGAACAGAGCAAGGAAAATATCAATAATATGCCTGTGGTGATTATAATAAATATGGTCAGTCAGTAAGTCTCCTCTCCACATCTGCCTTGAGTAAAACCCGACCCTTCTTTGTGCACTGCTTAAATAGTTTATTATAGTAGAAAACTTTGAAAAAAATTCCATGTCTACAGATATATCAAATTGTTCTTTTCTAATCTTCCATAAGGCTCTAAGTGTTCGGAAGAAGAAGGCGGAGAAATCTTTTGTTGGCAGATAGATGTAGTCATCAGCAATTTTCAAGATATTGCAAATCTCTTCATTGCTCGAGAAGGTCAAGAAAGTAATATTGGCATCAGGGAATGATTTCCTTAGTGCCCTGAAAGCAGGAGTAGCTAAGAGTATGCTTCCTATTCCAAAGTACTTCATCACTAAAATCTTTTTAACTTTATCTTTTCTTTTTCTAAATTTTGGAAAAATCCAGATTTTGTTAAAGAGAGTCAATAGGATACAAATAGGTATTCCAAGCCATTTATCTATGGCTTTCATCTGATTTATTTTCATGTGTTTTTTCCATCTGCAAAAAGCAGTTTCTTTGCGGAATCCAAGACCTCACTGACTTCTATCTTATCCATGCACCACTCCTTTTCATTTTTGCATTTTCTCTGGGTACAGGGTCTGTACGGGCAGTCATCATTCATTATGAGAATACTTTTGTCATCAAAGTGCCCGAAAATTTCAGGCTCTCCGGGTCCAAAAAGCTGAATCATTGGTGTCTTTACAGCAAAGGCTATATGGGTTGGTCCGCTGTCATTACCGATATAGAGGCTTGAGAAGGCAAGCAAGCTTGCAAGCTCTAAAAGATCAAGTTTTCCAGCCAAGTTAATTCCTCCTCCTGCCATTGAGATTATTTCATCAATTTCCTCTTTTTCTGAAGAAAAGCCAACCAGAATGATTTTTGTTTTAGTGAAATTTATTAGTTCCTTAATCAACTTTGAAAATTTTTCTTTGGGCCATGATTTCCACCTAAACAGAGAGATTGGGGAAATTGTGATTACTCTATCTTCTTCTTCAACCCCTTGTTTTCGGAGCAGCATTTTTATCTTTTCCTCGTTTTCACAATCTGTTTTAATTTCAAGCTCAGGACTTGGAGAAGTTATTCCAAGCTCTTTGCATACTCTTAAGGTCCTTTCAACTGTACTTACAGGTCCTTGCTTTAGCCATACAGGATGGGTAAGAAGAAATCCGCCTCCTCCGTCTGCCAATCCAAAGCAGAATTTTGCTCCTGATAAAAAAGAAAATATGATTGTAAAAATATCCCCTCTTAAATCTATTGCAAGGTCAAATTTCTCTTTTCTCAGTCTTTTGATTATTTTAAAAACTTCAATTATGCCTTTTAAGAGGTTTGATTTTTGAGTTCTGAAGGTTTTGAAAAAGAAATAATCAAATACAATCACATCATCAAAATCTTTTGAGCCTTCAACAATATCCTTTGCCCATGAACTGATTAAAAGTGTTATATGTGCATTTTTGAAATACTTTCTTATTTCTCTGAATGCTGCTGTTGACAGGACAACATCTCCAACTCCGTCAAGCCTTACAACCAGAACTTTTTTGATAGTTTCTGAATCATACTTTTTTCTGAAAAGCTCTATTGGATAAAAAATAATACCACCCAAAAAGTCTAACAGGACAATAAAAATTTTAACAGGAAGGTCTATTGTTTTATAGCGATAGGACATTTTACTTCTTTTTAAAATACCACAAAAAGAGACTTGTTCCGGTTTTTGCCATATTGAAAAATTGAGTGAACGTTTTGATTTCAAAAAGTTTTTTGATAATATAGGAAGGTTTCATGTAAAATTTTTGGTGTGCTACTTTTATTATTTTTTTTATTTTCTCCTCATCCCAATTTTCAGAAATCACCACAGGCTTTTTTAAATCCTTATCAACCGGGTTCTGGGCATTTATTTCCCTGTACCAGCCTCTCCTTTTTGCCTCCTCATATATCCATGTTCCGTAGTAAGGCGATAAAGCGCTGAACTGAGCATAAGTCGGGTTTAACTCCTTTGCAAATTCTATTGTCTTAAGTTCATCGTTATAAGTCTCATTAGGGATTCCTAAAATAAAATATGCCATTGTTCTGATACCTGCTTTATGTGTGAGCTTGAAGGCTTTTCTGATATCTTCAAGGTGGGTTTTTTTATTCAAATACTCAAGCCCTTTTTCATTGCCACTTTCTACACCATAGGCAATCATCGAACATCCTGCCCTTTTCATCAGAGAAAGCATCTCTTCATCAACAAGGTCAGCCCTTCCCTCACATTTCCAGTCGATTTTAATCCTCCTTTTCAAAATCTCTTCACAGAATTTTAAAACTCTTTCTTTTTTCAGGGTGAACAGGTCATCATAAAAAATTATTGAATCAACCTTTATATCTTTTATTATCTTCTCTATTTCATCCAAAATATTCTCCGGACTCCTGCTTCTCCATTTTGACCCAAAGACAGACTTGTCACAGAATATGCATTTATAAGGACAACCCCTTGAAGTAAACATGGTTGTAACATTTTCTTTGACAGAGAGAACATATTTATAGGAACTGTTTGGTAAAAGATGCCTTGCAGGGAAGGGAATTGAGTCTAAATTCTCTATCAACTCCTGCGGAGGGTTTACTCTATCTCTGCTGATTAATCCTCTGACATTTTTAAAATCAGTATTTTCATCAAGCCTTTTAATAAATTCCAAAAAAGCAATTTCTCCCTCTCCATATATTGCAAAATCTACCTCAGGGCATTGATTAAAAACTTCATCCTTAAAAATAGAAACATGAGGTCCGCCCATGACAATATATTTAGAATACTTTTTGCAAATCTTTGCCGCTCTGAATGTAGTGTCAATTACAGGACTCATTCCGCTAATTCCTACTAAATCAGAGCGTTCATGCTTAACCGCTACTTCAAAATCATTCCATGAAAGCTGAAGAGCAAAGGCATCCAGAATTTTAACATCAAAATTAGCTTTTTCTAAAACTGCTGCAAGATATGCCAAACCAAGTGGTGGGACTACTACACTTTCATTTGTGATTTTTCTTGGGGGAGGATTAATTAACAGTATTTTCATATTTACTCTTTGAGAGCAATTTCTCTTGCAGATATTCCAAACTGTTCAAACCACCTATAGATTTCAGCATCAGAAACTTTTTTTAACAATCTTATCTTTTTTCTCTTCTTAAGCATCATCCCAATCCCCTTAATTGCAGCAAAGTATGCACTAAAAAGAATTTTTAAAAGCTCAATTTTCGAATTTTCTTCAACAAATTTGCCTGAAGCTCCTTTTCTGGTTAATGCTCCATAGGCTTGAAATAAAAACCTTATAAAAGTATAAAAGGGGCTAACAAGAAGCATCTTTGAAGGAAAATATTTTATTGCAATCCAGACTCTGTTTCTTTCAACATAGAAGGCTTTTAGTTTAGAGTACGCACTACTTGACCCTGAATAACGGTGGTAAACAACAGCAGAGGGAACATAAATACATCTCCACCCTGCCAGTCTTCCCTTTATTCCAATATCAGTATCATCACCGTAAGCAAAAAAATCTTCATCAAAAAGACCTATTTCATCTAACATCTTTTTTCTATATAAGGCTGCACATCCGCTCGGGAAAAATACCTCTTCCCTATTGTCATATTGCCCCCTGTCTTTTTCCAGCCTTCCCTTACCTCTATTTAATCCATCTCTGTATATTAAATGCCCCACATTATCAATAATATCCTTGTTCTCATAAGATAACACCTTTGAAGCGCACATCCCTATCCTGTTATCTTTTTCAACAACTTTTATCAACTCTTCAATCCATTTTTCATCCGCTACAGCATCATTGTTTAAAAGCAGAATATAATCTCCCCTTGATGCTCTTATCCCTCTGTTATTTCCTCCAGAAAACCCTAAGTTTTTTTCGTTCTCTATTAGTTTTACTCTATCCCTAAATTTACTTTTGATTAACTCAACAGAGCCATCAGTTGACCCGTTATCAACTAAAATTATTTCAGTTCTTTTATAAATCTGCTTAATCAAAGAGTTTAAGCAATCTTCTATCAAGCTTTTTCCATTCCAGTTCAAAACTATCACAGAAACTAATGGAGTATCCATTATTAAGCCTTTAGTCCTTTATTCCCTTTGCCCAAAAGTCATTGGAAAAAATATAGATGAAAGGTTTCATGGAAAGCACTTTTGAGATAAGCCTTGTAAACGGAGATTTAACAAACTCCTGTGTAAACCTGCTCTCTCCCTCTCTTAGAATATCCTTATCAAGCCACATATTGAACCTTAAAGTTGAAGATTTAACAAGTTTTTTAAACCGGAACGGATTGTATTCATTTATATGAACATTGTCTTGGGCAATATGGCGACTGATTTCGCCTAAAAGATTCTTTTTCCCGATAATTCCTAAGAAATATTCCATCAGTGGCAATACAATTTTTTTAAAATATATATTTGGGCTTGTATGGATTAAAACAAACCCATCTTTTTTCAATATCCGTGAGATTTCTTTAATACAATTTTCTGTATCTTCCGGAGTCAAATGTTCAATTACATCACCAATAAGTATTTTATCGAACATGTCAGATTTAAAAGGAATAGGACTTGCAAGAGAACAGCACAGACAAGATTTTTTAACGTTACTTAAAGTCTCTTTTGATATTTCCAAAGCATCTTTTGAGTAATCAATACCAAATACAACAGCGCCTTTTTCTGCACAATGGTAAAGAACCTCACCTCTACCACATCCTATGTCAAGAATCATCTCTCCTTCTTTAGGAGAAAGAATCTTTAGCTGCTTTTTTTTGATATAAGATAAACTTTTATTATTCAGAAATTCTTTATAGCCATCGCAGCGGTCGCTTAAAAAATATTCTTTTGAATAGACTTCAGAAGAAGGGGTTTTAGTCATCAATTCCTTTGCTTTCTTTTAAAAAGGCAGGTCAGGAGACCTGCCACTACCCCGGATAGCATCAGGTCTCCTGACCTGATGTATATCCCATCATCTTTTTTACCTTTTACAAATATAAATTCACCAGAAATAGTATCACCGTTTTAAAGCATAAAGGCGATATTTCCTGTTCTCATATACAAGAGGCAAGGAAAGTTCTTTCGGTTTTTCAAACACAGCATAATTTGCATTATATTTTTTTGCCACATTTAAAAGTTTATCTTCATTAATCGAATTATATTCTTCTCTTTCTCTAACAAGTCCAACATCAAAATTAGTCTCACCGCTTAAACCCAAATCCCTCATCCTCTCAAGCCATTTTTTTCCGTAATCATTACCAAAAAATATTGTAAGACCTCCATCTATCCAATCTCCAAAGCTTGCCCTTTCGGAAAACATTCTGAAATCAGGATTTGCCGTATACGGTGGCACAACAAAAAGAGAATTCTTATCAGTATTATTTTTAGCATAAAGCTGAATATCAATCCAGGGATTCACATTTTTTTCATCATATCCTCTAAAATAGACTGAAAATCCTTTTCTCTCATAAATTATTGCGAAATTAATAATAAGTGCAAATATCAGGGCAAAAATTATTAATAAGCTTTTTTTGTTTTCTGTTTTTAAATATTTCTCTGTCACTGCTATTATAAAAAGGAAAAACAGACAGGCAATGAAAATTGCAAGCCTTTCTCTCCCTATATCAAAAAAAGAGTTTCTAAATCTTGAAAATATAGTACTCACTAATACAGCCCCGCTTACTGAACAAACCAGCGCCTGAATCATAAAACGGAATTTTCCTAAATCTATCCTTGAATCATAGGCAATTATAAAAAGTAAAAAAAGAGGAAGAAGCCAGTACGGAGTTTCATAATAGCATCTAGGGCTATTAAACTTTGTGGTCACATAGCTCGTGATGACAAGTCCGGTCCCAATAACACCAAACTTCCTCCATATATTTTCATTAAAAGATGAAACCAGAAAATTGGAGATAAAGCATAAGGCTATTATAAAATAAATCCATGTGCTACGCCATAAATGAAGCTGCATTATTGTAGGTATAGGCTTATACTCCGAAAAAATTGTTCCTGCTGCGCAAAGAAGCAATATCCCTAAAAAAAACGTTTTTATTGTTTTCTTATCCTCAGAAAAAGGAGAAACTTTAAATGATATTATAAAGGCAATGAGGAATATAAAAAAATTTCTGAACATGTCAAAACCCCATTTAGACGGGTAGATATGAATCCAGAGAGTCCATTTTACAACATCGTACCACTCTTTCCCGACTTCCATTTTCCCAAAATTTCCAAAAATTGGAATTAATCCTGGAACTGCCGGAATAATAAATGCTGATAGCGACAAACATAAGGTTTTCACTCCGACCTTTTTTATATTCAAAAAAAGATATAAGAGAAAAATAAATGAAACAAAGAATGCATACATGAGTTGAAAATTTACAACTATTCCTGTAAGGAAAAGTGCCGGAACATATTTTTTTCTTATGAAATAATTAATAGCAAAAATTAAGAAGGGTAGCGAAAAAGAGCTGTGGTGCACAAAAAAATAATAAATTTGCGGGGCATCAACAATCCATTGCCTAATCCCAATAGAAAAAAGGATGACCGATATGTAACCAACAAGAGGTTTTTTAAAAAGGGTAAGGCTTAAAGAATATATTCCATAAATTGTAAAATAAAGTGTTACAAGGTGCAGCAGGAAAAATGTCCTTTCTTTAGATAAATACTCAGATAATAAATAAGCTATTTTCCAGAACCATCCAATCTCATGCTTTAAAAGTGTCTGGACAAATATATCGCGCTGAAAAAGTAAAAGGTCTTTTTTTGCTGAAATTAATGAGAGGTAAATATTGTAATCATAGCGATAGCTATTAAGCAATATTGAGTTTAAAGTAATTACTGCTAAAATTACAGGTGTTTTAACTGATTTCAAAAATCGGTTTTGGCTTTCTATTCCAATCAATCTTTATAACCCCTTGTCAACATATTCAGATAAATGTTCAGGCAGGTTGTATAGGTTCTATTTTAAGAACTATATCAGCAATCTGGTTTCCCAATTTCACACTATAGTTCATTCCTCTATCTTCAGGATAAATCTGAGCCATAGTTGCTGTAAAGAGGTTTTTTATCGGAGTTTCAAAATTCGGGAGGGTTTGTGAATAATTTATTGTCACAATAGGCTGCGCAAATTCATCACGAAAAATGAAAAATTGCTCTATCCATTCTTCAGAAAAATTTGGATTCATCTTTTTAAGATGTTTTGAATATTCCTCTATTAATTCTTTATCACTACACTTATACAGCCACTCATCCCTGTATAGATAATTAGATATATAAAGGATATTCTTATTGTTGTAAGCACTGGGCCTTATAAAATTGGTATGTTCTATAATCCCACCAAATGGGATAGAATTATCACTTATGTTTTCCCAGTAATTGTATGTAAAAGAGTTTTTCAAAATCAATATCACACATACAGTGCTCGCATATTCAACCTGATTTATTTTTTTCTTATATTCCTCAGATAACTGAGGAGCAATTCTAATCAGGACTGGATAAGCAACAGTACTTACAGCTTTGTCAAATTCATATTCACCTTTATCAGTTTTTATAAATACCTTATTGCCATCTGTAGCATCTATCCTTACAATTTTTTCTTCCTTTTTGACTGTACCACTCATTGAAATAATTTCATTTTCTAACTTATCTATCAATAACCCGAAACTGCCCAAAAGATATCCAAGCCTTTCCTTTTTTCCTCCTTTTGATCTGGAACTTCCTCTCAGTTTTATTTTTCCCCAAAGCCAAGACATTGAAGCTTTCTGATAATTTTTTCCAAACTTAGCAACCAAAAGAGGCTCCCATATAACTTTACATACATTTTCTCCTGCATACTTCCTCATCCATTCTATAGCTGTTGTTTTTTCCAGTTCCCGCCAATTATTATAATTTTTCAAGAACAAAACAGTTGCGCCAAAGCGGAGTTTATCAAGAAAAGAAAGATGCTTGAATCTAAAAAGTTCTCCTGGAGTCCCAAAAGCATGGATTTTGTTTTCATAAAAAAGTCCCATCCGGCTTTCAAGCCACATGAGTTTATCTTTTAAGCCTATTTCATCTATGAGATTTATTATTTCAAAATCAGTAGTAAAAATATGATGATAGTATTTCTCTATTAGAAAATTATCTATTTTTACAACTCCTGCTAGACCTCCAAGAACTTTATCTCTCTCGAACAGAGTAACACTAACCCCATCCTTTGATAATCTGTAGGCTGCCGTCAGACCTGCAACCCCACCTCCAATGATCGCAATTTCCATAATAGTTTATATTTTCATATCAATTTAATTTTTCTGGAAAACCCCGCATTGAACAATCCCAAAAAGATTCTTTTTCTTTATCAACTTCAAAGGGATTTCCTCAAGATAAATTAAATTAGAATGAGGAGATGTCCTTTTTTGAAAAATAGAAAGATGTTCACCGATTTGTAATAAACTATCCATATATGGGACAGGAGTTGAAACCATCAGGATTCCCTCAGGCTTTAATATCCTTTTAATCTCCTTTGTACAATCTATATGTTCAATAATCTCTAAGGCAAATACTGCATCAAAAGAATCTTCTTTGAAATTATAAGTCTTTACATTGCCAACTATATCTGCAGGAGAACTTTCATCAAATCCAACACAGTCATAGCCTAAATTCCTTAAATAATTAGTAAGCCACATACTGCCACATCCAAGGTCTATTATTTTGTAGTGGGGCTTAAGAAAGGGTATAAAAAATTTCAACTTCTGTCTGTTTGCAAAGGATAGTTCTTTCATACACAGGATTCAGAGTCTTTTGGTTGAAGTTTATAGTATATCTGCTTGAGGTTGTAAAGGATTAATCAGCATCTTGACTTTTTTAGTGGATTTAATATTGAGAAATTGTATAATTTTCCGAATAAAATTAAAATTTAAAACTGGAGATTGCCATTTGTGGAAAGGTAAAAAAGTCTCAGTAATACTACCTACCTATAATGAAAAAGATTCCATCCGCCAAGTTATTGATGACTTTTATAACACAGGTTATGTGGATGAAGTCATAGTGGTAAACAACAATGCTGCTAAAGGAACAAAAGAGGAGGTAGGAAAAACTAAGGCAATCCAAATTTTTGAAGAGAAGCAGGGCTATGGCTACGCAATCCAAAGAGGATTCATGGAATCAACCGGAGATCTTTTCGTAATATCAGAACCTGATGGAACTTTTTGCGGTAAAGATATAGTGAAACTCTTAGCCTATTCTGAAGATTTTGATGCAGTCTTTGGTACCCGCACAACAAGCATAATGATCTGGGAAGGAGCAAACATGAGGCATATGTTAAGAATCGGAAATATTCTCGTTGCAAAACTCATAGAGTTTTTCTTTAACACCACACAACTAACCGATGTAGGATGTACCTATAAATTAATATCCAGAGAAGTTTATGAAAAGATAAAAAATAAATTTACAATTGGTGGTTCTCATTTTGGTCCGGAACTTATGCTTCTGATAATAATAAATAGACTTAGATTTATTGAAATCCCATTGAATTACGGAAAAAGAGTTGGTAAATCATCTGTAACAGGGAATAAAGTAACCGCTTTTCTCCTTGGGTTGCGGATGATTGCCCTAATATTTCATTACCGGATATCTTCCCTTTTTGACAAAAACTTATAAATTAATGGTTTCTACTAATAAAATACTTATTTTTTTATTCTTATTATTTTTGCTTCAGCTCGGATTTCTCTCCTGCTATCTTCCATTTTCTGAATGGGTTACTGACTCTCCAATTTTTACTGATGATTATGGAGTCCATTATGGAGATTCAGTAAAACAGAATTACTTTATGAGAAAATTTGGTCGCCAATGGGGATATGATCCCTATCAAAGGGCAGGAACACCCACCCCTACTATAATTACTATTGATAACAACGGTTGGGGATTATTCACCTATATATTCTTCTTTCTTCCAGAAGCTGTATCCTTCAAACTATATTTTATTCTTGCCATCCTCTCAATTCCATTTTTATGCTATTTTTCAGCTCGCAATTTTGCCTTAACATACAAGGAAAGTATATTATGCTCTTTTTTGGGGACTATTTTCTCACATATTTCTATTTGCGTAGATTTCCTGTACTGGGGTACAGTCTCATATATATTTGTGTGTTACCTATCTCTTCTAACAAGTTCAGTTTTTTACAGATTTTTAAAAGAAAAAAGTTTTCTAACCTTTTTAGGATTTATTCTGGTGTTTTCATCTGCCTTATGGATTCACATATTCGCATGCATAAATTTAGTTGCTCCCCTGCTAATCCTTTATATTACATTCTTTCCTAAAATAAGCTTAAAAACCCATGGATTGGTTTGTCTATCCATTGTTATTGTTTTTCTAATAAACAGCCCTTGGGCTATACCGTTCATAAATTTTTTTGATGGTATGTTTATAAATCAAATCTGGACTCCATATGTAAGCTACGATATTTTTCAACCTATTAAAACATACCTTAACCAATCAGTTTATTTTAATTTGTTCAAGAATATACCTTTCCAGAAGTCAGCATTAGTAGACATCGGGTTGATGCTTTTCGGAATATTAGGGATTTATAACTGGTTAAAAGAGGGAGAAAAAACAAAAGGGTATGTTTTTATTGGAACTACAATATTTCTCTTCCTTTTTTCTTACTACGGAGGGCAGTGGCATTTTACAGAAACGCTTACTCCTATGCGATATACTATTATGATGAACTTATTTTTAGTATTACCAGCAAGCAAAGGAGTAAATAAACTCTATGAATTGTTCATGGAAAATAAATCAAATATGATGAAGATAATTTTTGTATTGGTAATAACCTGTTTAACTATGATTTTTTTAGCAAAGCCCTATTATCACCTTTATATAAAAAAAGATTTCAGGTTTATGACAAAAATTCCGGATAAGGTAGAAGAACTTATGAAATGGATTGAAAAAAATACAACAAGCGAAGGAAGAATTTTAATTGAAAATTCTGATTGGGAAAGCGACCATCAATATTACGGAACTCATCTTCCACTTATTTTTCCTTTATATATGAAGAGAGAGTTTATAGGAAATGATTATGGATATAACCCTACAAAGGATTCTTTCGTAAGCTATTTTAATGGATTGCTTTTTAAAAGACCCATCCAAAACTTTACATTAGATAGCTTAAAGCCCTATTTAGACCTCTATAATATAAAATGGGTTATTTATTGGTCAAAGCCTTCAAAGGATTTCTTTGAGTCTTACCCTGAATACTTTGTTCCTGTCAAAAAGATAGACCGTTTCTACATCTGTGAAATTCCCAGAAAGCCTTCTTTTTTTATTGAAGGTGAAGGTAAAAGTTCTGCTGATTATAATTTAATTGAATTAAAAGATATAAAAAGTAAAGACAATGGAATAATTCTTTCATATCACTGGATGAAATATTTTAAAACAAAACCTGCTGTAAAAATTAAAGAAAAAAAATTTCTGGATGATCCTATTGGGTTTATTTGTATTGAAAAACCTCCAAAGTCTCTATTAATATATAACAGTTATAAAAATTAAGGAATCATTTTAATGGAGCAAAATTCTTTAGAATTAAGTCTTGTTATACCTCTTTATAATGAAGAGCCAATCCTTGAAGAAAGTCTAAAAGAGATAAAACTTTTACTGGATACTTTTAAGTTCTTATATGAAGTTATTCTTATTGATGATAAGAGCAGGGATAAAACTGTAGAAATTGCAAAAAAATTTACAAACCAGAATAAAGATTTTAAGTTATTTTGCCATGATAAAAATCAAGGAAGAGGAGGAACTGTAAGAGACGGGATAAAGATGGCTAAAGGAAGTGTGGTAGGATTTATAGATATTGATCTTGAGGTGCCTGTCTATAATATAATCCCCTGTATTCTGAAGATTGAAGAAGGGTTCGATGTTGCAACCATTCATAGAATTTACAAGCTAAAATTGAATTACAGATGGATAATGAGCAAGGGATATGGGTGGCTTGTGAAACTGATATGTAAGACTCCTTTAAAAGACACAGAAACAGGATGCAAGTTTTTTAACAGAGAAAAAATCCTCCCTGTGCTGGATAAAACCGTTGATAACCACTGGTTCTGGGACACAGAAATTATGGTTATCTCTTATTATGAAAATTTAAAAATTATTGAAATACCAGCTCTTTTTATAAAAAAATCTGAATCCCTTTCTTCTGTTAATTACTTCTCTGATAGTGTTAAATATTTTCTTAAGCTAATAAAATTCAGAAAAGTAGTAAAAAGATACAACAACAGTAAATCTAAAGCTCAAGAATAACACAAAGCAAAATGCTTTCACCAAAAGTTTTATCAAATATATTAAAATGGTGCTTTAATGCTACAATAAAGAGCAAACCCTTTCCTCTTATATGCAATATCTGGATTACAAACAAATGTAACTTCAGATGCAAATTCTGTTATCAGGATTTTAATATCGCTTCAAAGACCCTATCAGAAGATAAATTCAAAATGGCAGTTGATGATTTGGAAGGAATGGGAACCATATACCTGTACATTAGCGGTGGAGAACCTCTTCTTGTTGATAAGATTGAAGAGAGAATAGAATACGCAGCAAAGAAAATTCCCTATGTCCATATGGTCAGCAACGGTTTCCTCCTCAATGAGGAGAAAGCCCAGAAACTCGCAAAAACAGGAATCAGCGAAATCTCAGTCAGCTTGGATGGAATGGAAGCCACTCATACAAAATATCGGGAAAATGAAAAAGCCTTTTCCAATGCCATAATGGCAATAAATAATCTGAAAAATTATGCTCCAAATATTAAAATTACTTGTTCCAGCATGGTTGCCCCATGGAATATAGATGACCAGATGGAATTAATGAAGCTGTGCGATTCACTGAATGTAGAACAGAGGTTGACTGCCTTTGAGGACTTTCCTGTTGTAAAGGAAAATTATATTGATGATTTTGAAATCACAGATGAATTCCTTGAAAAACTAAAAGTATTCTTGAAATGCTACTCTGAATTACATAAAGACAGGTTTTTAAAATTCATAGAAATATTTTTTGAGTCAAAAATAAATGATAATACTTCTTCTGAATTTGAATTATTTAATGACCCGTGCCTTGTCCCTTCTTTTTATGTTAATATTCTTGAAGACGGAAGTGTTTCCCCATGTCACGGAGTACATAAATACCATAACTATCAAAAAGAAATTTTTAATATAAACAACCACACTCTGAAAGAAATAATCTTCTCCAAAGAATATAAAAGACTGATACAAGAAATGAGAACCTGTAGTTACTGCAGAGAACTTCTTTCGAGCTGTTATATCAGACCAAGGCTTGTTTTCCCGCCAGCAAGCTTTTTCAAATACACAGTTTATCCGAGGATAAGAGATATCTTTGGATTTTAACAAAGATAGTTAGCTGTAAACATATCAATTCCCAAATCACAAATTCCAAAAAAATAAAGTTCTAATGTTCTGTATATGAGTTTGATTAATTTGAGAATTGAAATTTAGAGCTTATTTGTATTTTGGTGTTGAAATTTGGAATTTTAGTATCTAAGTCTTCAGATACGACACTTCCCTCAACACCCTTTTAATGTTCGCCAAAGAATATTTTAAAGAAATCCTCAGAGATAGCTCAGCAAAACAGGACACCCAGCAATGCCCGCATAATTTCTGATTATGATCGTTTCTTATTGCTTTAAACTTTTCTGACTTCCATATCTTTCTGAATGATTTTTCCCTGATATTCCCTGCAATCCTCGGGTCCAAAGAACACTGGGTCACATCCCCAAAGCTGTCAACATTACAGCACAAATATCCAGCATAACAATTTTTCAAAACATATTCTCCTCTAAAAAATTCCCTGAAGGTATCCAAATAGACTTCAGAGTTTGTATATAATCCGTTTTTCTTAACCTCTCTTTGCAACTCCTTCATGCTTCTGTGTATCTCATCAATCTGCTCTTCTGTTGGCATCAATTCCTTGTCCCCAAACTCCCTGTGATTATATGGATAACCAAAATGCACAGGCAGGAATTTAACCCATTCAGCCTTAAGTGAAATTGCCAAATCAAGCATCTTTAAAATCTCTTTGTAGTTCTCTCTGCTTACAACCATATTAATCCCAACCTTTATCTCATCACCACCCTTTTCTTTTAACATCCGGACCCCTTTGCATATCTTTTCAAAAGCCCCTTTTATCCCTCTTATTTCATCATGTGTTTCAGCAAAAGGATCATCAATTGACACAGAAACAGAGTTAATCTTGCATCTGACAAGTTCTGAAACTTTGCTTTCATTAAGCAGATATCCATTTGTAACAAGATAGGTAGACATTTTAAGTCTGTGAATTTCATTAACAACTTCTTCTAAATCTTTATTTAGAAGAGGTTCCCCTCCCCAGAGGGCGATTATTTTTACTCCCATTGATGCAGCATCAGACAGAAAAACAAAAATTTTCTCTTTGCTTAATTCGCTTTTCCCCTTGCCCTGACCATCTCTTCCAATATTACAGATTTTACATTTCAAATTGCATTTTTCAGTTAAAGCCAGAAATATTACAAGAGGACCCCTCGGAGCAGTTCCGAACAACCGGGTTAATTTAATATTTAAGGTTTGATAGAAAATCGAAAGAAGATTTGCTATTTTCAATATTTCCTCCCGAATACTAACCTCAAATAATTTTTTGTTCTTGTCAAGATAAAAGAAAATGAGGGCTTATATTAAATTGACAAACAGGGATATTTCATTAAAGATAGGTGAATGAGAGACGAAAATTTGAGGTAATCGTTTTAATCTTGCCAATAAAAACAAACAGTTTAAAAGCAATAAGAAGATGTCAGTGTACAACAAACTAATAGTTTCTGGTTATAAATTTTTAGGAACTTTCTCTGAGTTTGATGCATGGGATAAATTCCAGTTTCTTTTGGATAACCAGTATAAATCAAGAGAAGAGATCGAAAAAATCCAGTGGAAAAAAATAAAAAAGCTTTTAATCCATTCCTATGAAAACGTTCCTCTGTACAAAGAAAAATGGAATAGAGCGAAAATCAAACCTGAAGACATTCAAAAACCATCAGATATGCTCATTCTTCCAATTACTACTAAAAATGAATTAAAGGAAAACTTTCCTGATAAATGTCTTGCAAAAAATATTGCTAAAAAAAACTGCTCTCTGGTTCAATCCTCTGGAACAACTGGCAAGCCTCTGGCAATATATATTGATTTTGCTGGCTACAACCTTCAATATGCTGACCTTCTCTATTCTTACTATTTAGATGGCTGGCAACTGGGGGATAAGATTGCAACAGTAAGAAATAAAGCGCACGGAGACTATAAAGGAAAATTTGCCAAAGATGGTTTAAATTCTGAACCATACTCATTAATCAGAGACATAGTATATCTTTTTTGCCACAGGAAAATACTTCTCTCGCCTGTTGAAAATGGTACTTTTATCGAAGAAGTTAAACTTAAAAGTATAACAGAAAAACTATTAAACCATAAACCTCAACTTCTTGAAGGAAATCCTGTGTACTGGGAAATTTTGGCAAATTATTTTTTAAAAGAAAACATTTCCATAAATGGAATAAGAGCTATTGAAGTCGATGAAACGCCTGTAACAAATAAAATAAGGGAAAAACTAAAAAAAGCTTTTAAAGCCAATGTGTTTGATTGCTATGGAAGCCATGAATTAGGGATTGTTTCACATGAGTGTGAAACACATCAAGGTAACCACATCCTACCTTTTTCAAATTATGTAGAGTTTATCAAAGACAACAAACCAGCAAAGAGTGGAGAACTTGCAAACTTGGTTGTAACAAGCCTTACCAACTATGCAACACCCCTGATAAGATATGACACAGGAGATTTAGCAAGAAAAATAGAAAATAATTGCTCATGCAAAAGAAAATTTTCTTTAATGTCTCATGTTGAAGGAAGATCTGATGACGCTATTTATGTTGATGGAAAACTTTATACAACCTTCTTTTTTCTGGATTACTTCCAGTCAATTAAAGAAATATCTTTTTTCCAGCTTTTAAAATCGCAGAACGATATATATATTCTTAATTTAGTAAAAAATTCTGATATTCCGGAATCAATTGAACAAAAAATCAAAAACGATTTGGAAAAAATTTTAAATAAAAAAATGACTATAATTTATATCAAAGAAATCATGACAGAGGCTTCAGGAAAAATCAGATGGATTAAAAACTCAATTTAAACTACAAGTCTTTTATGAGAAGCATAGTCTATTGGCATCCTTTTACATATAAACTGATAATGCGGTTAATCTATGGGAAATATTATATCCCATTTTATGGAAAGATAGCCAATGAGATAGGCAAAATGGAACTTTTAGATATCTGCTGTGGAGATTGCTATATTACTCATTTCCTTTCTGGCAATAAGTATTTAGGATATGAAATAATTCCAACCTTTGTGAAAAAAGCGAGGAAAAAAGGAATCAATGTGGAATTAGTTGATATAAGGAATAAACCTTTTCCGGAAACAGAATGTATCTTAATTGCAAGAGCCCTCTACCAACTATACCCATACCATGAGGAAATAATCTCAAAAGCCCTTAAAAGTGCTAAGAAAAAACTTATTATAGCTGAATCTGCAATAAACCTTGCATCATCAAGAAACCCGATAATATCATCAATTGCAAAGCGCTCTACAAACCCTGGCGTTCATTCATCAAACAAAAGATTCAATCCGGATGAGTTAAGAGAATTATACGAAAAATTTGGAGCCAAAAGAATTGAGTTTTTGGGACGTGATTTTATAGGAATTTTTGAAAAATAACATGCCGTTTCTTAAAATACCAAGGCACAGACTCTATCTGAATGGAAAGATTTTTTTTAAAATTATTGAATCTTTTTTGAAAGGGAAAGTCATCGCTGGCAAGGAAATTGATGAGTTTGAGAAAAAATTTGCTCAATATATAGGAACAAAATATGCAATCTCTGTACCATCAGGGCGTATGGC
>MGDH01000038.1 GCA_001790855.1 Candidatus Schekmanbacteria bacterium RIFCSPLOWO2_02_FULL_38_14
CTTTTCCTGTCTTGTTTTTGTTTATGAAAGGATACACCACCTCTATTTACTTTTTACACTCTTTTTGAGTATAGCTCTGAATTCATTTGGCGCATGGTAGAATAAATGCTAAGTATTACGCTTTAAGGTGATTGGATATTGCAAATGTTATTTGGTTTTTAACATTTCTGTGTTAGTATTTAATCAAATATGAAAAACGCTAAACAAAAGAACTCTAAAATCATAAATAAGATAAAGCATGTTTTCCTGTCTCATCCTGAAATAAAGCTGGTATATCTTTTTGGCTCGCAGGTGAATGGAAAAACAGGGCCAATAAGCGATATTGACTTTGCTTTTTATGCAGATGAGGAGGACAAGAAAAAATTATACGAGCTGAAATTTGTTTTGATGGATAAAATAAGCCGTGCATTAAAAACTGATAATATCGATATAGTTATCCTTAATTTAACTGAAAGCCCAGAGCTTAAATACAATATCATTAAGGATGGAGATTTAATTTATGAGAAGGAGCCTTTCAAGGTTATAGCAGAGCCGAAGATTCTTAACGAGTACTTTGATTTTTATGATATCCTGGCAAGATACAATTTAACCAAATCTTAATAACAAAAAATGACCAATTTAACAGTAATAGAAAATAAAATAAGTGCAATCAGGAAGTATTTAAAAATTCTTGGAAGATATAAAAAATATACCCAGAAAGAAATTGAAAACAATCTTGACCTTAAAGGCGCAGTTGAAAGGTATCTTTATCTTGCAGTACAGGCAACAATTGATTTAGCAGAAGCAGTTATAGCCTATAAGAAACTCCGAAAACCATCAACTCTGAGCGAGTCTTTCTATATTTTAAAAGAAGAAAATATTATCTCCGATAAACTCTCAGAAAAATTGGTGAAGATGACCGGTTTCCGGAATGTAATAGCACACGATTATGACAGATTGGATTACAGCATTGTTTTTGATGTTTTGAAAAACAAACTGAAAGATGTTGAGGATTTTTTAAAGAAAATTTCCAAACTGTAATTTTTCTTATCTTTTTCCTTCCAACATTTATCAAGCAAAACCCGACTGCGGTTTAAAATCTTACAATTTAAAGTTAGATGACTGAACTCTTCATGGAGTTGACATCTTGCTCAATAGTTATCAGCTTGTCTTTTCCCAAATATGCTTTTCCCTGCCGGTTTCAGGGTGGATGTAGAGGTAAATAATTTTTTCTGGCTCAATTTTTAGCAGGCAGAAAGCCTTTAAATATTTCTGAGTCGCTTCTTCCTCAGTTCCTTTCTGGATTATCCCCTGCTTAATCCTGTCTTTAACCATATTGGAAAGGGTGTCATACATTCCCCATTTTTTCATCTTGCTCACATACTCATCAGGGTTGTTTGCCATGCTTACTATGGAAGCCTTTCCAAAATATTGTATGCTTTTATTAACCACACTATGGTCAACCGGCCTGAAGATGCCAACTGAGACATTGGGATTTTCCTTTATATTAACAATCTTTCCTCCAGGTTCTGCCCCAATCCAGATAGTGATTCCTTCATTGAAGAAATCCACAGGAGTGGCTCTTGGAATATTGTTTCGGCTTGTTGCAAGGACACTGGCAATGCCATGCTTTAAAGCGCATTTTGCATTCATATCTCCCTTTTTAGTGCTTCCTTCATCAAGAAACTGAATTATTTCCTTTTCAAGCTCTTCCCTGCTTTTACCCATAATTGATTTCTCCTTTTCTGCTTTCAGCCTTCTAATTTTAACTTGTAATTTCCTGTGGTCTTGCTACAGGGTTAATGCTTTGTCGTCATTCCCGCCGCCTGTCGGCAGACAGGCGAAAGCGGGAATCCATGGTTCGGCAGGCTCACCATGCTGCATCCTGAGCTTGTCGAAGGACTGGATTCCACATCAAGTGCCTGCCTACCGCAGGCAGGCGGAATGACAAAAATCGGTATATAAATTATATTAGATACCCTGCAGTCTTGCTGCAGGGAAATTCATTCAACCCATTAAATAAAATTACTCAGGATGATGAGCAATTGTCAAGCAGCAAAACTTCTAAACGCCTCATCACTTCTTTTCTACTTTGTTCTTGACCGCAACCCGCCATTTTGTTATTAAAAAAACAGAAAGCCGGGTTCTTTGCTTACAGAGTATTTTTTTCTTATAAGCAGGAGACACGCAGGAAAAATAAATTCTTCAATGGCAGGGATTGCTAATCTGACAGTGGTTCTCTTTGCCCTGATATTCTGGAAAAGAATAATGGCAGAAGAGGCTATGACAAATTGCTATTCACTTAATACCTTTCAAGTTTTCCACTCTGTAATATATGTCTGCTTCAAGGGCTTTTGCAATCTTTGCGCCAAGGCAGGGTTTTACATATTTGGCTTTGAATTCTTTTCCAACGATATTAAAAAGTTCAATACAGCAGCTGCTCGTATGGTTTGTGTCTGCTATTGTATAGGGGATAGTGTTTGTGCCTTCTTTGACTGAAAACCGCCCTTCAAGGAAATTGGAGTGAACCGCTGACCAGACTTCAAAAATCTCTTCTAATGGCTCATCAACCCCAACAACATTTTTAAACCCTTGAGCAAGTTTTTCTGCTGTTTCCTTTGGAAACTCAACCCAGCCTTCAGGTTTTTTTCTGTTAAAGATTTCAGAATTTGCAAGAGCTTTTATTTCTTCTTTTGAAGGATATCCCTGAGGCTGGAAGTCTGATTTTGTAATAGTTGTCTCAAGGTATTTTTCAAATTCAGGAGAAAGTGGTTTTGAAGAGAGGACAAGGAATTTTCCGTTTTTGTCTGATGTATTATACCAAGGCGCAGCGTCGTGTTTGCAGGTAACCTTCCAGACTTCAGGTGCAGAATATCCGATTTCTACCCTGAACAATTCACAGGGTACTCTTTGCGCGCAGTAGATTTCTGTTCCCTCTTTTTTAAACATACTTTTAAGGGCTTCAAGCGCTTCTTTATCCATCCAGTAACAGTATTTCTTGAAAACAGGGTTTTCCATATGCTTCTCCTTTCCTGACTATTACCTGTCAGCATGAGTGTTGATTTATTTAAATCCAAATATTCTCTGATTTTTTACTTCAGGACTGCTTCTGTCAACTGCCAAAGCCTTATTATAATATTTTAATGATTCCTGAAAATTTCCTTTTGCAAGATAAATATCTCTCAATATTATAAGGGCTTTTATATTCTTAGCGTCAAGGTTAATTGCTTTATCAAGTTCTTCTATTGCCAAATCAGCCTTTCCTGTATTGTTGTATATGATTCCAAGAATAAAATATGGACTGCTTAAATAGGGGTTAATTTTAATTGCCTTATTCAACTCAATAACAGCTTTATCATATGCCTTGAGGTTTAGATAGGCATTTCCAAGATTGACGTGAGGGCTTGCATATTCCGGGTTCAGTTCAGATGCTGTTTCAAATTCTTTTATTGCTCCTTTTGAATTTCCGGTTTTTGCATATGCAACTCCAAGGTTGTTATGCACACTGGATTCTGTGGGATTAATTCCAATTGCCTTCTTATAATTTTCTATGGCAGGAATCATATTCCCCGAATCAAAAAAAAGATTCCCAAGGTTTACATAGGAACTCTGTGTTTTTGGGTTAATTTTTTGCGCAAATAAGAATTCATTTCTTGCAAGTTCGGGCTTTCCTGAGGCTTTGTATGCAAGTCCGAGGTTGTTATGGGCTATGTAAGATAGAGGAGACTTCAAAACCTGGTCTTCAAAAAGAGTTATCTCATCCTTCCATACATAATTTCTCTTTGCAGCCTGAACACTGAAGAAAATTATTATAAGAACTATTAGCGACACAGGAATTATTTTTATTCTGCCAATCTTGTCTGAGAAAAAATTATTTGTACCTGATAGAACAATCCCTGCCACAATCGAGAAACCTATTGATGGCAGGTACAGGAAATGCTCTGTTTTTATTATTGATGAAAAGGGAATTATATTTGAAACCGGAAGCAGAGATATAAAAAACCACGAAGTGCCAAAGAAGAATTTTTTGGAAATGTTCTTTGATTTTATAAGTAAAACAAAAATTGCAGTTAAAGTTAAGATTGAAAGCATGGTTTTGAAATCAGCAGGATTAGAAACAGTTTTAACCACATACAAGGAATTGAGAGTTACAGGGAAAAACAGGAGTTTGATGTAATCAGAAATAACAGTTAGGATTGTAAGAATTCTTTCCGGTAGTGAGGCTTTGGTTAATAAGGGATAAAAATTATTTTTCAAGGCAACTGTTCTCAGAGTCAGGTAAAGGATTACTGGAAGCATGAAGAGAAAGTTTTTTCTGATAAAAATTTTTATAGCGGAGATAACAGGGATATTTTCTGATAAAAAAAATATTTCATAGAACAGGATTATCAAAGGAAGAACAATTGCTGTTTCTTTTGAGAAAATGCTGAGAGTGAAGTAAAAAACAGAGAGGAGGGAATTGAAAGAATGAGCTTTTCCTGCGCTTTTCAGACAATTCAAATAGGCATTGAAAGAGAGGAGAAGCAGGAGAGTGCAAAGCACATCGGTTCTGCCGGATATCCATGTAACTGATTCTGTATGCACTGGGTGGACTGCAAAGATGAGGCTTGAGAGAAGAGAAAAATTAAAATCAGAAAAAATTTTAAGAAGTATTAAGAAAATCAAAACTGATGAAAGAGTATGTAAAATTATGTTAGATAAATGATAACCAGCGGGATTTGTGTTCCATAGCTTATAGTCAACCATATATGAAAAGAATATAAGAGGGCGGTAAAAAAGAGGGTTTTCCTTGAACTGTACCGGATTGCCAAATGGTGATAGAAAGAGTTCAGGGAGTTTTTTGAAACTTTTTATATCCGGGTTATTTCTCACTAAATCCGTATCATCCCAAACAAAATCATTGTTTAATGAGTTCAGATAGGGAGTAAATGATAAAGCCGCTATTAAGAAAATTGAATATAGTTTTTTCAAGATGAAGTTTAAATTTTTAAAAATTATAATGCCAGCCAAGCAAAAGTTATTATATAATGTTTTAAAAAACAAGAAAAGAAGGGTAATTTTAATTTCCTCTTGCTTTTTTATTTTGCAAGAGGTAATTTTTCCAAAATTTTGAAAATGCACGTCAAGCGAAATTCCCACATTTAGGATGATTGCATGTATGAATGAGAAGCGAGGAGAATAAATTTTGCCAAAACGAACTGATATAAAGAGAATACTTTTAATAGGTTCAGGCCCAATAGTAATAGGGCAGGCGTGCGAGTTTGACTACTCAGGAACTCAAGCATGCAAGGCATTATTAGAGGAAGGTTTTGAAATAGTGCTTGTCAACAGCAATCCTGCCACAATTATGACAGACCCCGATATGGCTCAGAGAACATATGTTGAGCCATTAACACTGGAGGTTCTTGAAAAGATTATAGCCAGAGAAAAACCAGATGCGCTTCTCCCAACAATCGGAGGCCAAACAGGCTTAAACTTAGCAGTGAAACTTGCGGAAAAAGGGGTGCTTGATAAATATAATGTTGAGCTTATAGGGGCAAAGATTGAAGCAATAAAAAAGGCTGAAGACAGGGAGCTTTTTAAAATTGCAATACAGAATATAGGCCTTAGGATTCCAAAAAGCGGTTGTGTGCAAACAGAAGAAAAGGCTTTTGAGATTGCAAAAGAAATAGGGTTTCCTGTAATAATAAGGCCTTCTTTTACCCTTGGAGGCACAGGTGGAAACATTGCATACAACATGGAAGAATTTCAGGAACATATAAGGTGGGGTCTTGATGCCAGCCCGTATCACCAGATACTCATTGAAGAGTCATTGATTGGATGGAAAGAATACGAGCTTGAGGTGATGAGAGACTCAAAGGACAATGTTGTTATTATCTGCTCCATTGAAAACTTTGACCCTATGGGAGTTCATACAGGTGACAGCATTACAGTTGCGCCTGCCCAGACCCTTACAGATAAGGAATACCAGATTATGAGGGATGGGGCAATCAAGATAATAAGGGAGATAGGGGTTGATACAGGAGGTTCAAATATTCAGTTTGCAGTGAATCCAAGAAACGGGGAAATGATGGTGATTGAAATGAATCCCAGAGTGTCCCGTTCATCAGCCCTTGCATCAAAAGCCACAGGATTTCCAATTGCAAAAATTGCAGCAAAGCTGGCTGTTGGATTTACCCTTGATGAGATTCCGAACGACATAACAAAAGTCACTCCTTCATCCTTTGAACCAACAATAGATTACTGTGTTGTAAAATTCCCAAGGTTTACATTTGAGAAGTTTCCAACAGCAGATGCAACGCTTACAACTCAGATGAAATCAGTTGGTGAAGCAATGGCTATAGGAAGGAATTTTAAGGAGGCATTGCAAAAGGCAATCCGTTCTTTGGAAATAAATATGTGGAGCGTAAGCCTGAAGGAAGATGCGTCTGTGAGCGCATCAGATGAAACGGTAAGGGATAAATTAAAAACACCGAACTGGGAGAGGGTTTGGTACATAGGGGAAGCTCTGAGGAGGGGGTTTAAGACTGAGGAGATATACGAGCTTTCAAAAATAGACCCATGGTTTATTAACAATATAAAAGAGATAGTGGAATTTGATAAAGAGATTAAAAGTAAAAGCGAGAATTTTTTCAGTAAAAAGAATAAGGAATTATCTTCTTTTCTGCGAAAGGCAAAGGAGAATGGATTTTCAGATAAATACATATCTCAGATAATGCATGTTGATGAGGCTACATTCAGGAGTTTGAGAAAAAGTTTAAATATTAATCCAGTTTTTAAAAGGGTTGATACCTGCGGTGCAGAATTTGAAGCCCATACGCCATATCTTTACTCAACCTATGAAAACGAGTGCGAATCACTCCCTACAAAAAAGAAAAAAATTGCAATTCTTGGAGGAGGACCAAACCGCGTAGGACAGGGTATTGAATTTGATTACTGCTGTGTCCATGGTGCTTTTGCCCTTAAGGAAGACGGCTTTGAAACCATAATGATAAACTGCAATCCTGAAACAGTAAGCACTGACTATGATACCTCTGACCGCCTCTATTTTGAGCCACTCACGCTTGAAGAGGTGATGAACATCATTGATATTGAGAATCCCGACGGAGTTATTGTTCAGTTTGGAGGACAGACACCTTTAAAGCTGGCTGTTCCTCTTGAAAAAATGGGGGTTAAAATAATTGGAACCTCCCCTAGAGACATTGACATTGCTGAAGACAGGGAAAAATTTAAGGTGCTCCTTGAAAAACTGAAACTTAGTCAGCCATCTAACGGGACAGTAACTGATTTGGATGGGGCGCTCCGGGTAGCCAAGAGAATAAGTTATCCTGTGGTTGTAAGACCTTCCTATGTGCTTGGAGGCAGGGCAATGGAGATTGTCTATGATGATGACAGCCTTAAAAACTATATGCGCAATGCAATCAAGGAATCTCCTGACCACCCTATTCTGATTGACAAGTTTCTTGATGATGCAATTGAAATTGATGTGGATGCTATTTCAGATGGTGAAATATGTGTCATAGGCGGGGTTATGGAACACATTGAGGAGGCAGGGGTGCATTCAGGAGACAGCGCCTGTTCAATACCTCCGTATTCATTAAAAAAAGAGATAATTGAAGAAGTCAAGCGCCAGACAAAGGCTATTGCCTTTGAACTGAAGGTAATAGGTCTGATAAACATTCAGTTTGCTGTTAAGAAAGATGAAATTTATATACTTGAAGTAAATCCAAGGGCTTCAAGAACAATTCCGTTTGTAAGCAAGGCAATAGGGATACCTCTGGCAAAGCTTGCAGCAAGGGTTATGTCTGGGAAAAAACTTAAAGAATTAGGCTTTACAAAAGAAAAGGATATTACACACATAGCAGTCAAGGAAGCGGTTTTTCCATTTATAAAATTTCCCGGTGTGGATACAATTTTAGGACCTGAAATGAAGTCAACAGGTGAAGTGATGGGTATTGATTATTCCTTTGGCAAGGCATATGCCAAAGCACAGATTGCTGCTGGTTCAACTCTTCCAGTCTCAGGTACAGCCTTTATAAGCGTAAAAGACAAAGATAAACCTGCGGTAATGCCAATTGCAAAGAAACTGGCTGAAATGGGTTTTAATCTGGTTGCAACTGAAGGGACAAAGAATGCTCTGGAGAAAAGTGGTATTCCGGTCAGATATGTAAAAAAAGTAAAGGAAGGAAGGCCTCATATTGTTGACCTTTTAAAAAATGGTGAAATTGATTTAGTCATAAACACAACACTTGGAAAGCAATCAGCCGAGGATTCCTATTCTTTAAGAAGGACCACTCTTGTCAATAATATTCCCTACTGCACAACAGTTTCAGGTGCATTTGCAGCAGTAACAGGAATTGAGGAATTAAGGCGGGGTTCGCTTGATGTAATGCCTCTTCAGGAATATTACAAAAAGTGACAAAATTCGTCAATTCATTGCCCAAAACCGTCATTTTTATTGATTGAATTTTTGTTTCTCAAATCAATCTATTTATTCTTTTTCTTTTCGACAAGCTAACAAATTGAAAATTAATGATAAATAAGCATAAGCAATTTTTTCCATTTTTTTAATCATTGGCATACCTTTTGCTACTGCATAAAATAGAAATTCTACAAAGGCTTTATTAGGAGAAAAAAAAGGATTTACTCTGATAGAGCTTATGGTCGTTCATAAGCAACGACGTGTCACAAGGTTAGTAGAACAATTAGTTCTGGCGAACAATATTTAGTGAAAGGAGGTGGAAAAAATATGTTTAGAAAAATGATGGAGAAGAAAGGATTTACTCTGATAGAGCTTATGATTGTTGTTGCTATTATTGGTATTCTTGCAGCTATTGCAATACCAAACTTCCTGAAATTTCAGGCAAAGGCAAAACAGTCAGAAGCAAAGAATAACCTTTCTGCTATATTTACTTCTGAGACAGCCTATTTTGGTGAAAACAACACTTTTGGCAACACATTTGATCTCATTAACTGGGCACCATCAGGAACAACAAAGTATTGGTACTATTTATCTGCTACTGCAACCACTGGTAGCAGTGCCGTGACTGGAACGAGTATGCCTACAGGTGTTGCTGTTACTGCCACTGGTTTTACAGCAGGAGCAATGGGAAACATAGATACTGAGACAGCAGTGTTAGACACATGGACAATCGATGATGCAAAAAACCTTTCAAACACAAACAACGACGTGTCACAAGGTTAATAGTTTCTGCTAGATTTAAAGAAAAGAGGATGCCTTGTAATCAAGGTATCCTCTTTTTATTTTTGGCTCTTTTGAAAAAATGTGTTATAATTGAATATCAATTGGACCCTATCGAATGATAAACCCTGATAGAAAATGTCTGAAAGTAAAAAAGTAAATAAAATTAACATTTTCCTTTTATCTTTTTTGATTCTATTTTCTCCTCTGATTGAAGGCGGGACCACATATTTCCCTGTTACTGTTATTAGAATTCTCTCTCTTATTCTTCTTTCATCTTTTTTTTACAGCTCATTTAAAGAAGGTTCTTTAAGATTAAAGAGAACAGGTTTTGATATTTGTATAGTTTTATTTTTTTTGATTTCAGTCATATCTGTATTTGTTTCTTCGTATAAAAACATAAGTATTCAGTGGATTGTAAGCATTTCTACCTATCTGCTGATATTTTACCTTACCATTAATATTGTAAAAAGTGGAAATGATGAAAAAATTGTTCTTGGTGTGCTGATTGCGGTTCTTGCTTTTCAGTCTGTCTACGGCATTTCCCAGCGTCTTATTCTTGGGGTTGAGAGAGTGAATGGGACATTTTTTAATCCTAATTTTTACGGGTCATATCTTGGTGCAGGAATTTTATCTTTAACAGGTTTTCTGTTTCATCAAAAAGAAAATGCGAGTAAATTTTCAAAAAAGACTGAAATGTTTTTTTTCTCAAAAGTCTTTCTTTCATCAGTTTTAATACTGGCTTTTTTAGCCATATTCCTTTCACAGTCCCGTGGAGCTTTTCTCTCCTTTTTAGCAGGATTATCCTTCATGTTTTTTTATCTTTTTAAATTTAATAAAAAAACAACCCTTGCCTTGCTTTTGGTAGTTTTACTAATTTTGCTCTTGCCGAATCCTCTAAAGACAAGAATCACAAATCTTCAGAAAACAGATATCTATGCGTTTTCCCGCGTAAATATATGGGAAAGTTCCCTGCCAGTTATTCTTGATAATCCATTTGGTATAGGACCGGGGATGTATAAATACTATTTTCCGAGATATAATTTTCCTGTCAGAGAGGCTCTGGCTTTTTACGGAAAGAGGGCTTATACTTCTCACTGTGAGTATATTCAGATTTGCACAGAACTTGGAATTGCAGGGCTTTTGATTTTTCTTTCCGGAATATTCTTTTTCTACAGAAGAGGATTGAAAATAATAAATGGAACTGAATCTTCATATGAGAAAAGTCTGAATGTCTGCTTAATGGCAGGAGTAACTGTGTTCTTATTCCATGCCCTGTTTGATTCAGTTTTTCACGAACCTGCAGTGGTGATTTCAATGGCAGTATTTTCAGGAATGGTTATGAGAAAATCAGGTTTTTTTTCAAGAGAGATTAAGTTTAATCCTAACAAAAAAATAACTTTCCTGATTTTTACGGTTTTGCTGACATTTTCAGCAATGATTTTTGTAACCAGGCTTTATTTGGGATACTATTTTTCTGTTAGCGGAAAAAGTTTGTTAAAAAATAGTAGCTATGTAGAATCAGATAAGGAATTTAAAAAAGCCGTATACTTTAATCCTGCAGATTCATCTTTTTATGACGCAAGAGCCAGCCTTTTTTACAGTGAGTATTTGGATTCAAAAGACCCGGAATTTTTAGAAAAAGCTTCTGATGAGCTTTATTCTGCAATATCCCTTAATCCAAAAAACGCTGCACTTTTTGACCATCTTGGATTTATTTTATCTACCCTTTCAGAAAAAGAAAAAGACAGAGACAAATATTTAAAAAACTCTCTGAAATGCTATCTTGAAGCCATAAAACTTGACCCGTTTAATGCCTATTACAGGGAGAGCGCAGGCAGGACATATTTAAACCTGAATCAAACTGATACAGCAATTAGAGAATTTAAATTTCTGCTTTCTTTAGAGCCTAATTTTTTACCAGCAAGGGTAAATCTGTTAGGGATTTATGAAAAGATTAAAAGGGATGATCTTGCAAAGGAGGAAGCAGAAAGGATTTTAAAAATATATGAAAAATATAAAAGCTTTCCTTTTTCAGGGGATTATGAGAAAGGATTTTTAAAAATTGATATAGATGAGATAAAGGCAAAGGCGAAATGAATTAGACTTAATGGAAAGAATTTTTAATAATGATAGGCTGGGGTTTCTGACCCCGCCTTAGCTAAAGGATTTACCTATACAAAAGCAGCAGGACAAGAATGTCCTGCCTATCGAAACTATGCTTTTAAATGTGTTAAAAAAAAGAATTATTTTTATAGTTTTGTTTTTACTCATAATTTTTTCATTAGTATTTACACAGCTGAGATTGGACCATATGAAGGGAAATTTTAGAAAAGCTGAACAACTTGAACTGCTTCCAAAGCCTGAAGTTGTGAAGCTTATGGTTCTTGGGTATGAACAGATTGTTGCGGATATTTTATGGTTGCGGGTTATTCAATACATTGGAGAGAGAGTTCAGACTGAAAAGGGATGGCAGTGGTTTATTCATTCACTTGACATAATAACATATCTTGATCCGCAGTTTGTATATGCATATCAGTTTGGAGGGCTGATTCTGTCAGTAATTGCATCGAAACCAGCTGAAAGCAACCATTTCCTTCTCAGGGGAATGGAAATTGACCGTGAGCGATGGGTATTTCCTTTTCTGATTGGTTATAACTATTTTGATTATTTCAAAGATTACAGGAAGGCGGCAATGTATATTAGCATTGCATCAAAGCTGGAAGGTTCCCCATTTTTTCTAACTCAATTTGCCGCAAGACTTTATGCCACAGCAGGTACTCCTGAGGATGGAATAGTATTTCTTGAGCAGATGATTAAATCAACAGACAATGAGACTGCAAAAGAGAAACTTGAGAACCGCCTGAAAGAATTGATTATTGAACGAGATATAAATATCCTGGAAAGGTGTGTTAAGAATTTTAAGGATACCTATGGATATGCTCCTGAAGGCCTAAAAAGCCTTGTACAAAAAAAGGTAATAAGATATTTACCAAAAGACCCTTTTGGCGGTTACTATTATTTAGATAAGGATAAGCAGGTGGTTAAAAGCAGTTCAAGACAGGAAAGGTTCAAGGTTTATGAAAGGAAAACAACTGATGAATAAAATCTGCTTTTCTTATTGCTTATCAGCCCCGGAAGGGGCTTTCCCTGCCTGCGGCAGGCAGGCACAGTTGGGAGAAAGCCTTTCAATGCTTGATTTATATAGCGTTCTAAACTATTTTGAATTTTAGTCATTATGGATTTGTTTACCCCGCTTAGAAATTTTAATTTCTAACGGGGTTTAGAATTTAGATATTAGAGTTTAGGATTTAATTTATAACCCAAATTGAAATATAAAAATATAGAAGTTAGATTACATTATGGCTGCCATAAAGACTGAAGGGCTGACTAAAGATTACCGCATAGGTTTTGCACTAAAGAAAATAAGGGCTCTTGAGAACCTGAATCTTGAGATTGAAGAAAAAGAAATCTTCGGGTTTCTTGGCCCAAACGGAGCAGGCAAGACAACTACGCTGAAAATCCTGACAGGGCTGATTTATCCATCCTCTGGAAAGGCTTGGCTGTTTGACAGAGAGATAAGCGACATTTCAGTAAAAAAAGATATAGGGTTTTTGCCTGAGGGACCCTATTTTTATGATTATCTAACAGGAAAAGAGTTCTTAAATTTTTATGGTGAACTTTTTGGGATTGAGAAAAAAAGAATTAAGGCAAGGGCGGATGAACTTCTTGAGACAGTGGGATTAAAAGATGCTTCAAAACTCCAGTTAAGGAGATATTCCAAGGGAATGCTTCAGAGAATAGGGATTGCACAGAGCCTGATAAATGACCCAAAACTTGTAATCCTTGATGAGCCAATGTCAGGGTTAGACCCGATTGGAAGAAAGGAGGTCAGGGACCTTATCTTAAGACTTAGGGATATGGGAAAAACAGTGTTTTTTTCCACACATATCCTTTCAGATGTGGAAATGATATGCGACAGGGTTGGAGTGCTTGTTGGAGGGAAACTTGTTGCTTCAGGGTATATTGATGATTTACTGAAAGAGGAGACAAGCTCTGTTGAGATATGCGCTTCCGGATTAACTCAAAAGGCTTTGGAGAGAATTCGCTGTGCTGAAAGAAGGATAATGACCAGAGGAGATAAAAATTATATTTCTGTTAGAAATGAAAGCGAAAGAGATGAGGTCTTAAAAGTGATTTTTGAGGAAAGAGGGAAAGTTATTTCAATAATACCGCAGAAAAAATCGCTTGAAGCATTATTTTTTAAAAGGTGAAAAATTTAGCGGTAGAAGAAGTCCTGCTTATCGACAGGCGGGGTTTTCTAACCCGGCATTTTAAAATTAATAACCTATGAAATTCCTTATAATAGCTAAAAATACTTTTAAGGAAGTTATCAGGGATAAAATCCTCTACAATATCCTTTTCTTTGCAATTCTTATTATTGGATTTTCTGTTCTTCTCGGGAAGCTCTCTCTTGGAGAGCAGCTTAAGATGATAAAAGATATGGGGCTTTCCTGCATATCTCTTTTTGGAACCATCATTGCCATATTTGTTGGAATAAGCCTTGTCTTTAAGGAGATTGACAAGAAAACAATCTATACAATTATAGCCAAGCCTGTTAGCCGCAAGCAGTTTCTTCTTGGAAAATTTCTGGGATTAATTTTGGTGCTGCTGATAAATGTTCTGATAATGTCAGCAGGTGTTTTGCTGGTCATTCTCGGAATCTCAGGGACTTTTGAATGGAACCTTTTGAATGCAATCTTCCTCATTTTCATTGAACTGATGGTAATAACTTCCATTGCCGTTCTTTTTTCAACCTTTTCTACTCCATTCCTTAGCGGCATATTTACTCTTGCTTTTTTCATAATAGGCCATCTAAGCGAGGATATAAAAAAGCTTGGCGAGAAATCAAACGGGCTTGTAAAGTTTCTGACTTCGGCAGTGTACTATATTCTTCCAAACCTTGATAATTTTAATATCAAGGGGAAGGTGGTCTATGACCAGCCAGTAGGAATAGAGTTTTATGCCTTTAGCATTGCTTACGGACTTCTCTACATAATACTCATAATGACGATTGCGGTGCTGATATTTGATAGAAGGGATTTTAAATAAAATATGAATGCCGAAGGTTCGCTTTCTTTAAGATTTTTTATCCCTGAGGCCAAAATGTGCTGATTTTATTTAAGCTGTTAAAATGGCAGTAAGTATTTACAAGCTCATCAGCCCATTTTTCAAGTGAGTACTTTTCTTCAACTGTCTTTCTTGCTTTTTCCCCCATTTTCTCTCTCAGGTTTTTATCTTCAATAAGAAGTGTAAGTTTTTTTATCCATTCCTCATTGTTTTCTGCCAGAAATCCGTTTTCGCCATCCTTTATAATCTCAGAATTGACTCCAACAGGGCTGCTGACAGTTGGAAGCCCGCATGCCATATATTGAAGAAGTTTTGCTCCGCATTTTCCCTTAGTCCATTCATTGTTCGGCAGAGGCATTATCCCGATATCTGCGCTTCTCAGATCCTTAACCTCATCTTCATAGCTCCATTTTTTAAAAATTATATCAACTCCTTCAATTATTAAATTTTTTGATGAGATTATTTTAAGGCTGATGTTAAATTTCTCAGAGAGGATATTAAAAACTTCTTTTAATGAAAAAAGATAGGACAGGTTATAGGAAAGACCAACCCATGAGATTGTTATCCTTTCAGCCTTGTAACTTTCTTTGCCCTTATACCTGTCTGTATCAATTACAGTAGGAATAACCTTAACTTCATTGTTAAATTTTCTGGCAAATTCTGCTAAGTATTTATTCCCGACAATTGCTCCTGTAACATTTCTTAAGTTTTTCTCCATTTTCTTCCTGTGTAAAAAAGTTAGATAAATTGCATCGTCGAATTCTATTACCATATTCTTGTTCAATCTTTTTACAAGATATTCAGGAAAAGCAGGCAGATACGGAAAGATTTGATGTTCGATAATTACAAGGTTAAATTTTTTTACATCAAAAATATGACTGAGCCTTATAAAAAATCTGTAAGCAGAATAAAAAGTTTTTAAAATTGTCCTGATAATGGGATTATCAATTTCAATTATTCTGAAATATGTTTCTGTGAAAAGCGGTCTAACTTCACAGTGAATCCCGTGTTTGTTTAAATAAGGGATGTACTGGTAAATTCTGTACCTGCTGCTTGGACCAATCTCTGAGGTTTTAGAAAGATATAAGACCTTCATAATATATTATTTAAACTTTTCCTGAACGGCTTTAATGAGAAGCTTGGAATACATATTTTTTTTGTACACAAACCACTGGTGAATATCTAAATCATGGACACTTTTTTTCTCACTGATAAAAGACCTCTTCTCTAAAATTTCAGGAAGGAGTTTAAAGCATGTGAGGAGATTCTTGAAAACATACGGGCTAAAGAAAAGATTTTGTAAAAAATCGAAGAACTCGTATATCAGGATATGATGAATATCTTTCAGAAGATTTTTGATGGAATCATTCTTCATGAGGGTTAAAATGCGGTTTTTAAAAATCAGGGTTTTTTCTGCTTTCTTATCTCTTGAATGCCCCCTCGCATGATAGGCAACTGCCTTAGAATTATAATAGGATTTCCATCCCATAAGCTGGCTTCTCCAGCACAAATCCACATCTTCCCAGTAGGAAAAGAAGTCTTCATCAAAATATTCTCCTTTTATCTTAACTCCTTCAAGCATTTCTTTACGATAAAGAGAAGCTGCAGCACATACACTAAAAACATATCCTGACATATCATACTGTCCCTTATCTTCTTCATTTTCCCCGCGGTCCTTGAAATATCTGCACTTATAGGCAATATGGCCTGTGCTGTCTATTATGGCTGCTGTTTGAGGAAAAGGTTTTTTCAACAACTTCCCTGTTACAGCTCCAATTTTTTTGTCTTCATCAGCCTTACCCAAAAGCTCTTCAATATAATTTCCTTCCATTGCCACATCCGGATTGAGGAGGAGGAGATAATCCCCCTTAGCCATTGCTATTGCCTGGTTATTTGCCCTTGCAAATCCAAGATTTTCTCTGTTTTTTATCAAAGTGATTGGAAGGGGGAAAGAATTTAAGAGTTCAATAGTGTTGTCTGCAGAGGCATTATCAACAACTATTACTTCATAATCCCTGGTAGCTTGAGAAACAATCGAATTTAAACATTCCTTTATACAGTCTGAACTATTCAGCGTTATAATTATTATTGATACCATTTAAAATTGCCGTCAGAAAGCCTCCAAGATTTTTTTTAAAATTTTTTTAACCATTGGATGGTTATTGAAGAAAGGTCTTACTTTGGATTTTAAACTGCTAATTGTACTCCCCTTTATTAATGGAAGCTGTGTTCCCATAGATTCATTAACTGCCCAGTATAAAAATTCATAGTCCACTCCCTTTATCTTGCTCTCAGTAGCATTTCTTCTGAAACTGTCATGACTTTTAATCAGGGAGAGTTTATTTTCTTCACAGTAAGCAAAGAGGTCACTCCCGTGATGAGGGGTAAAAAATGCAGGACTATAGTGATCAGGCTTAATCGCCTTCATCATATTAACTGTATCCATCACCTCTTCTTTGGTTTCTGTAGGAACTCCAAACATATAATTTGCCCATATCTTTATTCCGTATTTCCTGCAGATATCAGCAGCTCTGTAATTATGCTCTACTTTTGTCCCCTTGCGGAGGAAATTTAATATTCTCTGGTTTCCGCTCTCAAATCCTATAAAATAAAGGCTCAGTCCCGAATCTGCCATAAGTTTTACCATATCTTCATTGTTGCAGACAATGTCAGCCCTTGTCTGGCAGGCAAAAGGCTGAGTGAACCTGTTTTCTCTGTATTTCTCACAAAACTCTTTAACCCAGTCCCTGTCCTCTGTGAGACAATCATCGTGGATCATCATACTTTTGAAATTATACTTTTTTCTCAACTCATTAAGTTCTAAGATTACATTGTCCACATTTCTTCTTCTCACTTTCTTCCCGAATAAAATTCTTTCAGCAGGTTGGCAGAAGCTACAATTATAGATGCATCCACGGCCTGCAATTATTGTAACAAAAGGCGGGTTGAATCCTTCAACAGGCAGAGGGAATTCCAAATCTCCAAAAAGCTCTCTGTCTGCAAAGGGGAGGCTGTCAAGGTCAGGTTTTTCGCCTTCAATAATTCTCTGCGAAGAGCCACCGCTTCCAATCTCTTCAAGCAATTTAGTAAAGCTAATCTCTCCCTCTCCGGTTATTATGTAATCTATTTTTCTATCAGTTTTTACTTCATCAACCATTATGCTTGGATGAGGTCCGCCAACTATCACTTTTGTATCAGGGCTAATCTCTTTAATAATCTTAATACACTTCATTGCAGGGTTATAATCTACACTCATCATTGTTATTCCCACAGCATCAGGAGACCTTCTCTTTATCTCCTCAGCAAAGTGCTCCCAGCCCTTAAGTCTCCTTAAATCTATAAGCCCGGGATTGAATCCATGCTTTTTTGCATAGGCACTTATCAAACAGAGGCCATGGCTTATCCATGACTCTTCCATCCCTTTACCGAAGCTGTCAAATCCTACAGCAGATATAGAAGGAAAGATTAAATCTACCTGCATTTTTTCTGTTTCTTTTTAAAAAAACTTGGGCTAAAAAAAAATTTTTCCATATAAGCTTTAGAAACCTTTCTTTTATTCTGAACTTCCCTTCTCTTTTTTACCATTATGGGCAACAATTTTAAAGATAAAAATGGGACCTTTAGCACATAAAAATTCTTTTGATAAAGATGGGACAGATAAAACCATGTTTCTCTGATAAGAATTTTTGGAAGATGTTTTAATATATTGGAGATCAGGCTATTTTTGAATATTGCAAGATACCTGTTTCTATAACCAATAGTATAGTAACCTTTTCTTATCCTTTCATCATCCCTTCTTGTAGCACCCCGCTCGTGATATGCAATTGCCTCTGGCGTATAGATACACCTCCAGCCATAAAGCTGTGCCCTCCAGGCAAGGTCTACATCCTCTACATATATAAAGAAGTCCTCATCAAAATATTCATCACCTACTTTTACATCTTCAAGCATCTTTCTCTTATATAATGGCGCTGCACCTGAGGCGCCAAAAACAAACTCATGTTTTGCAAACTGACCACTATCCAGGGTATTCTCACCCCTGTCAGAGGGATACATATTGTTCATGGTTATTCCGGTGGTGTCCAATATATCAGAAATATTATATTCAAATTTTTTGTATAGTTTCCCTGAAACCATTCCAATATCATTAAACAAATTGGCTGCTTTAAGCATCTCCTCCACAAAGTTAGAAGAAAAAATAATATCGAAATTTAAAATAAGGATATATTCTCCTTTATAAATTTTTATAGCCTGATTATGGGCTTTGCTAAACCCCATATTATCTTTGTTCTCTATAAGTTTTATGCTATGGGAATCAGACTTTAAAAACTCTAGAGAGCCATCAGTAGAATGATTATCAACCACAATTACCTCAATATTTTTATAACTCTGACGTCTCAGGGATTCCAGACATTTTTTTATATCCTCTCCACCATTCCAGTTGACAATGGATATTGAAACCAGCTCTTTGCCGCTAAGCTCAATATTTTCTTGTTCTCTTATGATATGCATCCCAATAAGTTAAAAGATTCAGTTAAAAAATTATCATTGCAAGGATTAAAACACCCCAGAATAAAGCTATAAAAGGGAAGAGAATTAAAAAAAATATTGCTTTTAAACAATACATTAAAAGAGATATTAAAGAGGAAGCAAAGGTTTTTCCTTCTTTATAAATTTTATAAAGTATGGTTTCCTTTACCTTATTAGCAAATTGCTGAAGAGCAAAAATCTCTTTATTCTTTTCTTCTACAATTTTTGAGAGCTCTTCTATCTTTCTTATCATTTCATCTTTTTCTACTAAAAACCTCTTTGATTCATCATTCAGAAAAGAGATCCCAGTCATCTTTATAGCAGAAGAAATTTCTCCCTTGCAACATACCGCAATATGAAATACAGGATTTTTTAATTCATATGAAGAAATTCTTCGGGTCTCAAATTTCTCATTTTCCTTTAAGTTTACCTGAAAAATTTCAGTGGTGTTTTCGTTATTCCTTTCGTCTTCAGCCCATACTATTGAACCACTTACAGGATCCTGCCCGAAAAGAAAAACTTCAGAAAAATGTTCTTTAAGAAGGTTAACAAATTCCTCTCTGTATAATTCCTTTACATGAAATTTATTTAAAATACCTTCCTTTTCTGAAAAAAATCTTTTATCAGGAGAAGAGATTACCAGAATACCATCCCGCGAAAGAATGCGGAAAACTTCCTTTATCATTCCCACTTGGTCTTCAATATGTTCTATAACCTCAAAACTTACTACAACATCAAAGGAATTATTTTTAAATGGAATATACCCGCAACTACCTACTATAAAATTTAAGTTTTCCTTCCGGTATTTAATCTTCGTATTCTGTATAGCCTCTTTTGATAAATCCAACCCTGTTGTTAATGAGGCATTCATTGCAAGAAGGAAAGAGCCATATCCTTCCCCACATCCAAGATCTAAGATTCTCTTGCCCTCGATTAACTTCTGTGCAAAGAGATATCTGTGGAGATGTTCATAAAATATCTGGGCTCCTCCTTTGCCAGGAATAAATCTTTCACCAGTAAATTCCATTATTGTTTTTTTATCTCCTTCCACTCAAAATCTCTCTATAAGTTGCAATAATATCTTGCGGTTTTCCATCACAAACCATCTGTCCTGCGTTTAGAAGGATAGCTCTGTCGCAAAAATTCTCTACCAGATTTGAAGCATGAGATACTAATATTATAGTTTTGCCCGCTTTTTTAAAATTCTCTATCCTCTCATAGCATTTTTTTTGAAATCCCTCATCACCTACACCAAGAATTTCATCAATTATCAATATATCAGGATTAACGCTTGTTGCGATAGTAAATCCAAGCCTCATATACATCCCTGATGAAAAGTTTTTTACCGGAATGTCCATAAACTTTTTCAGTTCTGAAAACTCAACTATTTCATCATAAATGCCTTCAATCTGCTTTCTTGTAAGCCCTAAAATTGACCCGGCAAGATAAACATTCTCCATCCCTGTAAGCTCCTCATGAAATCCTGCGCCGAGCTCTAAAAGAGCAGAAACCTTTCCTCTAATTGTCGCCTTTCCTTCATCTGGGATCAATATCTTGGCAAGTATTTTAAGGAGCGTACTCTTACCAGATCCATTAACCCCAATTATCCCCAACATCTCACCCTTTTTTACCTTAAAGGTAATGTTTCTCAGAGCCCAGAACTTTTCATATCTCCTTTTCCTTCTTAAAAAACTTATTATGGTCTCCTTTAATGTGATATGCTGCTGATGATAGAGCATAAAGAAAACTCCCAGATTCTCTACAGTTATATCAATTTTCTCATTATCTATACTCATATATCCTATATCCTTTTCATCATCATTCTTTCGTTTTTCAAGAAAAAGAAGTTTCCTGCAAAAAAGATAGCCAAGGAGATAAAGAAAAGGTATGCGATAAATCCATTATGTGGAATTGGATAGTCAAGAATTATACCTCTGTAAAGTTCAATGATGGTAACCATTGGATTTAGCATATAAAAGGGTAAAAGATTCTCTGGCACCATCTGGACTGAATAAAAAACAGGTGAAGCATAAAACCATAGAGAGAGAGCAAAGCTTGTAATATATCCTATATCTTTGAAAAAAACATTGGCAGATGATAAAAACATGGCTAATCCGTATACGAGGAGGAATTGAACTAAAACCACAAAAGGTATAAAAACAAGCTTGGGGGAGGGGCTTATATTGAAGAAAAACATTATGGGGATAAAAATTAGAAGGCTTAAGATAAAATTAATAAGATGTGAAATTATCTCAACCAGAAGAAAAACCTCTCTTGGCAGGAAAACTTTTTTTATCAGATTTGCATTGATAAGGAGTGAGTTTGCAGATCTTGTCAGTGAGTCATGAAAAAATCTCCATGGAAGAATTCCTGTTAAAAGAAAAAGAGGATAATTTGCAACAGGGATTTTTACAATAACGGAAAAGATAACAATGAAAACTCCCATTGTCAGCATAGGATCAATGAGGGACCAGAAATAGCCGAGAACGGAACCCTTGTATTTTACCTTGATATCCCGGAGGACAAGATTTTTTACTAACTCAGTGTAGCTGAAAAGAAGGAAAATCCTTCCCATCTTTATACCAATCCCTTTTCTTTTAACTCGCGGGCAGCTTCTTCAAACTTGTCCTCAAAATAAGCTTCCTCAGCCCATACCATCAGTTCCTTCATACCTTTTTCAAATGATACCTTTGGTTTAAATCCGAGTGTTTTTTCTACGAAGCCGCAGTCGCTGTAGCAGTGCCTTACATCGCCCTTTCTGAATTTGTTCACTATGTTTGGCTTTATATCCTTTCCGTAATACCTCGCAAGCTCCTCGGCAACTTCTTTTATTGTTATTGGTTGCCCTGTGCCGACATTGAAGCTCTTGTAATTTGCCTCATCTTTTTCAATAGCCATGATATTTGCCCGGGCTATGTCATAGACTGATATGAAATCTCTTGTCTGCAATCCGTCTTCATAAACAACAGGCTGCTGGTCATTTTTCAACCTGCTCATAAAGATTGCAGTAACTCCTGTATAGGGATTTGACAGGGATTGCCTTGGTCCGTAGACATTGAAATAGCGAAGGGCTACACAGGATATGTTGTATGTTTTCCCAATGTTTAAAACCATATCCTCCTGCATCTTTTTTGTTAGCGCATAGATTGAATTACACTGCTGGAATTTTCCCTCATCTGTTGGAACCGGCTTTAAAAGCCCTTTACACTTTGAACAGAAAAGCTCCCATTCCCCGCTTGAAACCTGCTCTTCTGCGCGAAGTGGCGGATTGACTGTGCCGCACTTTTTGCAACTGTAATTTCCCTCACCATAGCTGCTCATTGATGCGGCAACAGTCATTTTCTCGATGCTGTTTTTAGTATTTACTATGATGTCAAGAAGGTTTGATGTTCCCATCACGTTTGTTTCTACATAGTAATTGATTTTATACTGCGACTGCCCAACCCCAACGACTGCTGCGTGGTGGGAAACAATATTTATTCCCTTTAAAGCCTTTTTGAGCTCATCATAGTTTCTCACATCCCCTTTTATGAATTCAGCATCCTTGTTTAAATGCTCAGGGATTTTTCCATCCGGGTGGACCTGAGGGTCAAGACAGTCAAAGATGCGCACATCATATCCCCTTCTTACAAGTTCGTCCACTATGAACGAGCCTATGAATCCCGCTCCACCCGTAACAAGGACTTTTTTTGCCATTTCTGATTCCTCTCAAATCCCCCCATTCCCCCTTTACAAAAGGGGGGTAAGAGGGGACTTATCATTATTTTCAAAAATTAACATCTCTTTTAGCTCTGTGTCAAGAGAAAGGAAGGGAGGGATATAAAGGTGGCTACATTTTGTTTTTCAATGTTCTGTTTAGAAGGAATGTCAGAGGAGCGATTGCGAGGTTCAAAAGGCAGAGGAGGAAGAAGACGTCTGAGAAGGCAAGCATCATTGCCTGGCGCTGCATGAAATTGTAGGTCATCTGCAAGCCTGTTTCTATCTGGTACATTCCAGCATAGAAGCTGTGTTTTATCATCTCATTAATATTTGAAAGACCTGAAAGAAAGGCAGGGTCATAAGGGGTGAGCTTTTCAACAAGCCTTGACTGATGAAACTGGGTGCGCTGTGAGAGCACAGCCACTACAAAGGCAGTGCCAAAGCTTCCCCCGAGATTTCTGACGAGATTAAAAATCCCTGTAGCGTTTCCCATTTCCTGTTTTGGTATTGTGCTCATTGTTGCTGTCAGAAGCGGCACAAAGAAAAAGGCAACCCCAACTCCCTGCACAATCCTTGGGATGATGATGTTTGTAAATCCTGCTTCAAGGTTTAAGTTTGACATCATGTATATTGAATAACTGCTGACAAGGAATCCTGTAAAAAGGATTTTCCTTGCATCTATGTATTTAAGGAGTATTCCTGCGAGAGGCATAAATATAAGAATGGTTATGCCTCCGGGTCCCAATACCAGTCCTGCAAGTGTCGCAGTATATCCCATCAAGTTTTGCAGAAACATGGGATAAAGGACAATGCTTGAGAACATGCTGAAGAAGCCCAGAAACATCATGAGGTTTCCGCTTGCAAATGATATATCCTTTAAAACCCTTAAGTTGACTACAGGATTTTTAACAAAGAATAATTCTGTAATGACAAAGACTATGAGGCTGAGACTTGCGATTATGCTGAGAGAGATGATGAAATTTGATGTAAACCAGTCCTCCCTTTCACCCTTATCAAGCACTATCTGAAGGCATCCAAGCCCTAAAGCGAGGAATCCAAGCCCGAAGTAGTCAATCTTCCCGCGTGCCTTTCTTAAGTATGGCGGGTCATAAATAAAAAACATGGTCATGATGACTGAGAAAATACATATTGGTATGTTTATATAGAATATCCATCTCCATGTAAGATTGTCTGTTATCCATCCTCCGACAAGCGGCCCAATAATAGGGGCAATAACAACTCCAACACCGTATGCGGCCATTGCCATACCATGTTCTGCCACAGGGAATGTTTCAAGAAGAATTGCCTGTGATAAGGGCTGAAGTGCGCCTCCACCAAGCCCCTGCATAATCCTGAAAAATACAAGGCTTTTAAGGTTTGGAGATATTCCGCACAGAAATGATGAAAGGGCAAAGAGCGTGATACAGAATATGAGGAATCTTTTCCTTCCAAGTATGCTGCTGAGCCATCCTGTTATGGGAAGTATGATTGCGTTTGATACAAGATATGAAGTCAGCACCCATGTTGCTTCATCAAGGGTGGCACTGAAACTTCCCCTGATATGATTGAGAGACACATTTGCAACGCTTGTGTCCATAACCTCAATGAAGGTAGGAATAATAACAGTAAATGCCACAATCCATTTGTTGACATGTTTGGTTGTCATTGAGTCTTTTTAAAAATACGGGGTTAGAAAACCCCGCCTATCGCTGCTTGCCACAGGCAGGGATTAGCAGGACATTCTTGTCCTGCTAATCCCTTGAAAGCAAAGCGTTGCTTTGCAGCTACTAACTAACTACTGTTCACTATTCACTATTTTAAGATACCTTATTCAAGCGGTATACTAACCACACAGGACATTCCAACCCTGAAAATATTGTTTGGGTGCTGCCCTTTATCGAAAACAATTTTTACAGGAATTCTTTGAACAACCTTTACCCAGTTGCCTGTTGCATTTTCAGGAGGAAGAATTGAAAATGCTCCTCCGGTACCTGCCATTATTGATTCCACATAGCCTGAAAATTTTTTACCAGAAAAGGTGTCAACTTCGATTTTTGCCTTCATCCCCGGCTTTATCTTTTGTATCTGCGTTTCCTTAAAGTTTGCTTCTATCCAGATGTCATCAAGAGGAACAATAGCAAAGAGGGGTTGCCCTTCTGAAACACGGTTTCCAACTTCAACATTTTTTTTTGTTATAAATCCGTCAGCAGGTGAGTATATTGATGTGTATTCAAGATTTAATTCTTCCTGGCTTAGCTGTGCAGCTTTTTCCCTTATGAGCGCTTCATCATTTTCAGGAGATACAACTGCCTGCTTTTCCTTTAAATCCTCTTCATCTGCCTTTAACTTGGCTGAGGCAACACGATAGTTTGTAAGAGCTTCATCGTATTTTTCTTTTGGGGCAACCCCTTTTTCAAAGAGTAATTTTGCCCTTTCAAGAGTAATCTTTGAAAGCTCAAGATTTGCCCTTGAAAGTTCAACGTTAGCCTTTGCAGCTTCAACAGCAGCATATCTTCTTTTTACCTCCTGTTTTGCAAGTTCAAGGGATGCCTTTGCTTTTTCAACTGCAGCCTCAAAATCTGAAGGGTCTATTTTAACAAGCAAATCTCCGATTTTAACCTTCATATTTTCTTTTATATAAACCTCTTTCACCGTGCCGTCTATTCTCGAACTTACCATATGCATATGCCCCTTTACATATGCGTTGTCAGTAATTATGTTGCTTGAAAGATATTTCCAGTAAAAATAGGCGGCGGTTCCTCCAATTATGCAAATGATTATAAGTACGATTATTCCCGCCATCCGGTTTCTGGTATTATTATTTTTTTGCACAGGAGATTTTTGTCCGTATGCTGCAAAATCTTCAGTCATGTTGCTGCCTCCATTCACCATCTTTTACAGTTCCTTTTAAAAAAAGTTCTACGAATTCATGAATCACGTGTTTGTGGTTGAATTTTTTTATTTCCCTTTCAAGAAAAAATTCCTGAGTAATAAAATAGAAATAAATCATTCCAAAAAAAGCTCTTGTGACGACCTGATGGTCCAATATTCTTATTCTTTTTAGTTTTGAAATATGTGCAAGGTAGTCCTCAAAATGCCTGAACACTTTTTGTATAAGATTTTTGTGAATCATGCGCGCATATGTCGGATGCGTGTATGCCTCCATTGCCATTATCCTGACAAGATTTTTATTCCTGTAGAGAGAATCAAGAAAGCTTTCTGCGAGAGCGATAAGGGCATTTTTGTAATCTAAATGTTCAAGAGAAGGCTCAAGTTCCTCTATTCTTGCAAGAAAGGAATGATGCTCAATCACCTTTTTAAAAAGGTTTTCTTTATTTCCGAAATAGCGGAAAAGCGTAAGTTCATTGATTCCTGCAGACATGGCAAGCAGTTTGGTAGTACTTCCCCTATAGCCGAACCTTGAGAATACCTTAAAGGCTTTTTTTATAATCTGTTCTTCCCTTAATTTGAAGGATATTTTTCTTTTCTTCATAATTTGACTTTAAGTATATGTAAGTAAGCACTTACATATATTAATCTCTAATGTCAAGAAGAATTATCGTCCTTCAGAAATTAGGGGTAAAGATGAATTTTTAAAGAAATTTCATGTTGAAAAAGGTATAGCGGCAGAAGTTAATATTTGGATGTGCGGGTTTATTTCTTGAGGGCAATCAATAATACCGTTTAGATCTTCTGTCTATTCATACCGCAGAGCGTCAATCGGGTTAAGCTGCGATGCCTTGTATGCAGGGTAAAATCCGAAGGATATTCCGACAAGCCCTGAAAAGCCGAATGCAAGCATTATTGAAAATGGAGATACAATTGTGGGCCAACCAGCAAAGGTTGATACAATCTTTGAAATTGTTATGCCAAGTATTATTCCGACAATGCCTCCGATTAATGAAAGGGTTACTGCCTCAATAATAAATTGAGTTCTGATATCCCATGTTTTTGCGCCAATTGCCATTCTTATTCCTATCTCCCTTGTCCTTTCTGTAACTGAAACAAGCATGATGTTCATAATACCGATGCCGCCGACAAGGAGTGAAACCGAAGCGATGGAACCAAGCAGTAGCGCCATTATCCTGGTTGCTTGTTTTGCAAACTCCATCATTTCCGTAAGATTCCTTACACTGAAATCATCATCCTGTTTTGAAGATATACTATGTCTCTGTCTAAGAAGTTCGGTTATCTGTTTTTCAGCCGTCTCAAGACTCTCAACATTTTTTGCCTTAACAACGATTGTTCTTATCATGCCGGGGAATGTTGTTCCAAAAAGCCTTTTCTGCGCTGTTGTTACAGGGACAAATATGGTATCATCTTGATCCTGCCCCATCAAGTTCTGACCTTTTTTCTGCAAAATTCCAATTACTTTGAACGAAACCCTTTTTATCCTTATAATTTTGCCAATCGGGCTTGTATTTCCAAAAAGATTATCAATAACTGTTTGACCCAATATGCAGACTTTCGTGGCATTTTTGATATCCTGTTCAGTAAATTCTCTTCCAGAAGCAAGCGACCAGTCCCTGACTTTCAAAACATCTGTTGTAGTCCCTGACACAAGAGTTGACCAGTTCTGGTTACTGTAAACAATTTGTGCGGTTCCATTAAGCGACGGGGCAACATTTAATACAGCAGAACATTCCTTCTCTATTGCTTCTGCGTCTCCCATGGTAAGGGTTGGCTGGTTCCCCATGCCTGTTCTTACACCTCCGGTAGTAGTTGTGCCGGGGACAACCATAAGAAGATTGCTCCCGAGACTTGCGACCTGCTCGGCAATTTTCTGGTTTGCTCCTGCGCCTACTGCAAGCATTGCAATAACAGCGCTTACCCCTATAATGATTCCAAGCATTGTGAGGGCAGAGCGCATTTTGTTAACCCTCAGCGCTCTCAGGGCAATTTTTATAGTTGAAGGGATGTTAATCATAAAAAACCCAAATATCAAAATCCAAATTTCAAATAAATGACAAATATCAAAATCCAAATAAGAAATAAGTCCAAATCATAAAATTTAAAGCTAAAAATTCTGTCATTTGTTATTTGTGCTTTTAGTTTGATTTGAACTTTGAGCTTTGTCATTTGAAATTATTATTTTTTTACTGCCTCATTACTTATAATCTTCCCGTCAAGAAACTTTACAATTCTTCTACTGTATGCGGCTATGTCAGACTCGTGGGTTACAATTATTATTGTTATTTTTGATTCTTTGTTCAGTTTGACAAAGAGATTCATTATTTCAGCGCTTGTTTTTGTGTCAAGGTTTCCTGTTGGTTCATCTGCAAGAATAATTGGGGCATTGTTTACAATTGCTCTTGCTATGGCAACTCTCTGCTGTTCCCCTCCTGAAAGCTGGTTTGGGTTATGTCTTTCTCTGCCTTTGAGACCCACAGCTTCAAGTGAGGCCATTGCCTTTGCCCTTCTTTCTTTTGCTGAAATTCCATTATAGAGCATTGGAAGCTCGACATTTTCAATTGCCGTTGTTCTGGGGAGAAGGTTAAAGCTCTGGAAAACAAATCCTAACTTTTTATTTCTTATTCCTGCAAGCTCATTCTTGTTGAACCTGCTAACATCAATTTCATCAAGAAAATATTTACCGCCTGTTGATTTATCAAGGCATCCGAGGATGTTCATGAATGTTGATTTCCCTGAGCCGGAGGGACCCATTACTGAGACAAAGTCCCCTTTTTCTATTGAAAGGGATACTCCGCGCAGGGCATTTACTTCAACATCTCCGATTTTGTAAATCCTGCTGATTTCTTTTGCTTCAATGAGTGGCATGGTTAAAACATTCTCGGCATGCGCGATGAAGAATTATTTTTTCCATTTGATATGGATTCAGTTATTACTTCCTGTCCTTCTTTTATATTTCCCGAAACAAGCTCTGTATAACTTCCATCGCTTATTCCTGTAACGACTTCTATCCTTTTTGGCTTTCCATTTTCAACTGTCCAGACAGTACTGCCCTTTCTTTCTGATGGTTTATTCTCATTTTCAGAAGGCTTAAACCTCAGCGATATGTTTGGTATCTTTAAGACATCTTTTTTTCTGGCGGTGATTATTGAGACATTGGCAGTCATTCCGGGTTTTAGCCGGAGGTCAGAATTATCCACTTTAACCACGACATCATAGGTAATAACATTCTGAATATTTATAGGGGCGTTTCTTACCTGGAAAACAGTTCCTTTAAATGTAAGTTCCGGGTAAGCATCAACAGTAAACTCAACATCCTGCCCGACTATTATTACCCCAATGTCTGACTCATCAACATTTGTGTCTATCTGCATTTCACTGAGGTCGCGGGCAATAGTGAAAAGCGTTGGAGTCTGAAAGCTTGCGGCAACTGTCTGTCCAATATCCACATTCCTTGACACTACAATTCCGTCTACAGGAGACAATATCTTTGTGTATTTGAGGTTTGTTTCAGCATATGATAAGGAAGCCTCTGCCTGAGCGACCTGAGCCTTTGCTGCGCTTAGCTGCGACTTGCCTGCCTCATAATTTGTCTCTGATGTATCAAGAATGCTTTTTGAGATGATGAGGTTTTTCACAAACAGCTCTGTGTTTCTTTCAAGAATTCTTTTTGCATCAAGAAGGGAGGCTTCTGCTTTTTCAACGTTTGCTTTTGCAGACATAAGATTTGCTCTTGCCTGCTCAACCTGCGCTTCAAAGAGAACAGGGTCAATGAGTGCTATCAACTGGGATTTTTTTACAAAAGAGTTAAAATCTGCATATATTTCTTTTATTTTTCCAGAGACCTGTGTGCCAACAAGGATTGTGCTTACAGGGTTTACAGTTCCTGTGGCATTAACAGTTGCCACTATATCTCCTCTGAGAACTTTATCGAGTTTGTATTTTGCTTGATTTTCTTTTTTCCTGAATCCAAAAAAAAGAGCTACTACCAAGATTATTCCTATAACAACTCCAATGAGTATTTTTTTCATCAAGTCTCCTTTAACTTTTTACTGTTCACTGAAAACTATTCACTTCTTCTTCAGCACTTTAAACCGCTTACCAATGCCTGTTCCGTATGATGTCTTTGCTTTGACTAAAATATGTTGTTGAAGAGGAGATTAACAAGGATAAAACTGCGGCGATGAACACATAAAAAAACTTTATGCGGTATGACATAGTTTTCCCTTTTACTAATTTATTTCTATTTAGAGTTTAATTTTTACCATATATTAAATTTTAGTTATAAAATCAAAAATATCAACCTTAATTTTGTTGACAAATATTATTTTATTTTAAAAACTCAAAAAAATTTCAGAAAACACGTTTGTTATCCTGTAAGGAGGAAAATGAAATGGAACTAAAGGGGAGTAAAACCGAAACAAACCTGAAGGCAGCCTTTGCAGGTGAATCACAGGCAAGGAATAAATATACATTTTTTGCAAGTGTGGCAAAAAAAGAGGGGTTTGAGCAGTTATCAGAAATATTTTTTGAAACTGCTGATAATGAAAAGGAGCACGCAAAAAGGATGTTCAAATTTCTAAAGGGAATAGGGAATTCAAAAGAAAATTTAAAGGCAGCAGCAGAAGGCGAGAACTGCGAGTGGACCAGCATGTATCCCGGATTTTCAAAAACAGCAAAGGATGAGGGTTTTACAGAGATTGCAGAGTTTTTCAGCAAACTCTCTGAAGTTGAAAAGGAACACGAGAAAAGATACAATGCACTTCTTGAAAATATAAACAAGGATAAGGTTTTCAAGAGAGAAAATACAGTCAGGTGGAAATGCCGCAACTGCGGATATATTCATGAAGGAAAAGAGGCATTGCAGATTTGTCCTGTGTGTAATCACCCAAAAAGCTATTTTGAGATAGTGGCTGAAAACTATTAAAAGTGAATAGTTGTTAGTGAATAGTGAACAGTATTTAAAATAATGAGAAATGAACAATTAATAATTGATAATTGTTAATTAAAACTATTCACTGACTACTATTTTCTTATTCTATTGACCCTTCAAATACCTTCCGGTGTAGGAGTATTTGCAGGCAATAATGTCTTCAAGAGTTCCCTGTGCAACAATGTAGCCGCCGTCCTGTCCGCCTTCAGGTCCAAGGTCGATTATGTAATCAGCCGCTTTTATGAAATCAAGGTTATGCTCAATTATAAGGATTGAATGCCCAAAATCAACAAGCCTCTGCAAAACCTTTATGAGGGTTTCAACATCAGAGATATGAAGCCCAGTTGTTGGCTCATCAAAAACAAAGAGATATTTTCTTGCGCCCTTGCTCTGTGCAAGAAAACCTGCAAGCTTAAGCCTCTGGGCTTCTCCCCCGCTCAATGTTGATGTTCCCTGTCCAAGCTTCAGGTAGCCAAGCCCTATATCCCGGAGAATTTTCAGCTTTTTAATGATTTCAGGTTTATCAATAAAAAATTTTATTGCCTCTCCAACTGTCAGGTCAAGGATTTCATCTATGTTTTTTCTGTTGTAGCGCACATCAAGGACAGCGCTTCTGAACCTTTTGCCACTGCATTTGTCGCACTTCACCTCTATGTCAGCCATAAAATACATCTCAAGAACAACAGTTCCTGTACCCTTGCACACATCACACCTTCCTCCGTCTACATTGAAAGAAAAATCCCTTGCCTTCAGTCCTTTTGTTTTTGCATCCCTTGCTGAAGCAATAAGTTTTCTGATGTCATCATAGGCCTTTATGTAGGTTACAGGATTTGACCTTACTGACCTTCCGATTGGCGACTGGTCCATCAGTATGATGTCATCTACAAGCTCTGTCCCTTCAATAAAATCAAACCCTCCGGCATCCTGTTCCTGCGAGTGGAGAGGCAGCGGAGTTTTTTTTGCTTTTTTGCTTAGTGTTTTGAATCCTGCATAGAGAACATCATCCAGAAGTGTTGATTTTCCTGAGCCTGAAACCCCGGTTATGCAGGTGAGAACGCCAAGGGGAATACTGACGTTGAGATTTTTTAAATTATTTTTGCGCGCATTGCGAATCTGCAAGAACCCCTTTGGATTTCTCCTGATGGATTTAAAGTCCGTCAGATTCCCATGCTTTAAGAATCTGGCGGTCAGCGACTCTTTTGAGTTCAGGAGGTTGTCAAGGTTTCCTTCAAATACAACTTCTCCTCCAAGCTGCCCTGCTCCGGGTCCCAAATCAATGATTTTATCAGCTCCTTTGATTATGGTCCTGTCGTGCTCAACAACAACAACTGTATTGCCGCTCTCCTGCAGGCTTTTTAAAATATTGAGCAGCCTTGTGCTGTCTCTTGCGTGGAGTCCAACAGTGGGTTCATCAAGGACATAGAGTGTATCTGTCAGGGATGAGCCAAGGGCTGAGGCAAGGCTAATCCTCTGCATCTCTCCGCCGCTTAATGTCCTTGTCTGCCTGTCAAGAGTGAGGTATCCAAGCCCGACATCCTTTAAGTATTTAAGGCGTGATTTTATTTCTTTTATTACAGTTTTTCCTGTTTCATATTCGTGGTTGCTTATTGTAAGATAGTTAAAAAATATTCCAAGGTCACTTATGCTCATCTGGCTTAGTTCAGAAATGTCTTTTCCTACGAATTTTATATTCAAGGCTTCTTTTCTAAGCCTTTTACCATTGCACGCTTCACACAAAGTATAGCTTCTGTACTTTGCAAGCATAACCCTGACATGGATTTTGTATTTCTTGCTTTCAAACCAGTCAAAAAAACCTTTTACTCCAACAAAATCGCCTGCGCCATTTATGATTAAATCTTTTTCTTTTTCTGTTAAGTCCCTGAATGGCTTATCAAGGGGAATTCTGTGTCTTTTTGCAGCTTTCTCAAGGTCATGATACATTTTCTGATATGATGGAGTATTCCAGACTGCTATTGCGCCTTCTTTTATGGAAAGGTTTTTATCAGGAATGACTTTGTCAATATCTATCCCTGTTACCCTTCCAAAACCGTGGCAGACCTGACAGGCTCCGAGAGGGCTGTTAAAAGAAAAAAGAAGCGGCTCAGGTTTCATGAAGCTTTTGTTGCATACAGTACAATTAAATGATGAGTCAAAGTTTATTCTTTCATTTTCGTGTACAATTACAGAGGCTTTTCCCAGTCCAATTTTAAATGCGGTTTCAAGCGATTCATTCAGTCTCGTAAAGGAATTTTCATTAACTTCAATCCTGTCTATGAGGATATCTGTTTTTCCCTTTTTTTCAGAAACGCTGTATTCATCCTCCTCAAGGTTAATGAATCTGCCTTCTTCATATACACGGTAAAATCCCTGTTTTATCAGTTCATCTTTTATTGTTTCAAAAAGCCTTTCATCTTCTGTTCTTAACGTGGAAACAATCAGAATCCTTGTTCCGTGGCAGGTATCAAAAAGATATTTTGCAGCGCTTTCGGGGTTATCTTTTTTAACTTCAATGCTGCACTCAGGGCAGAAGGTCCTGCCTGTTTTTGCATAGAGAAGCCTTAGATAATCATTCAGTTCAGTTGCAGTTCCAACAGTTGACCTTGCATTCTTCACGCTGTTTTTCTGCTCAAGCGCAATTGCAGGCTGGATATGGTTTATGTAATCAACGTCAGGCCTCTCCATCCTTTCAAGAAACAGCCTTGCATATGTTGACATTGACTCAACGTACCTCCTCTGTCCTTCTGCATATAGGGTATCAAAAGCAAGGCTTGATTTTCCTGAGCCTGAAACCCCGGTTATGACTGTTAGCTTTCCTGTTGGTATGGTGCAATTTAGGCTTTTGAGATTGTTTGTCCTTGCACCGGTTATTTCTATTTGTTTATCCATTTTTATCAAATCTCAAATTCCAAACTCCAAACAAATTCAAGATGCAAATAAGCAAAACAGCCATAAGTAATAAGCAGAAAAGTATTGAAGTATCATTCTTATATTTACGGTATTGTTTCAACAATTTTCATGCAAAGTTCGTTGGCATTTCTGGCAAACTCAGCTTCATTCAGATAATAATTCCACAGGGATGTCACAGGGCCTGTTGCAAGGCTTAAAACAGTAGTAATCATATTAGAATATGTTATTCCGGGGAATGTCCCTCCGTAGGTTGTAATTTTATGTTCAGCAGCCCAGAGGGTTTTTCCTGTCCTGGTGTCTTTCATTTCAACAAAAAGCCCTACAGTTTTAGAGGCATAAAAAAACATCCATTTTTTTTTGTAATAAGTTACCTTTCCGTAAATTAATGCATCTGCCTCCAGCATCTTTCCAATTTCTTCTGGATGAGGGCTTCTAAGGGGAGAAGGGTTTTTTATGCGGTTTTTTTTTAACTCAGAATCCACCTTGAAAATTTCGACATCAATGAATTTCTTTGGACTGAACTGGGCATAAAAGATTTTTCTTAAAACATCAGAGGCTTCAGGATTATCTGAAAAATTTTCAAAAGGAAGGATTGCTACTATTTTCGGAGAGGCTTTTTTAAAGTAGGCTGATACATCGTATGTGACATCAAAAAGATTGGTGAAAACAGAGCACGATGCAAGGGATACTGCCAAAAAAATTATTAAAAAAACTTTTTTCAGGTTCATATTTTTTAAAACTATAATTGGCAAAGAATATAATGTCAAATTTAGCTTGATTTAATAATAATGTTTTTCTAATATTTGAAAACTATTTATTCAGGAGGGTTGAAAGATGAATTATGACGGTATCCTCTTTTTGCTCAGGAACGACAAAAAGTTCTGTCCAAACTGCGAAGAACTTCGTTCTATCTGGCTTCAGAATAACCTTTCAAAAAAAATAGAGATAAAGCATATTGACTGGGAAGACAGGTCTGAGGTAATCAAAGCTCTTGGAGAAAAAGGGTGTCCTCAGTTTCAGATTCTGACAGATGATAAGATTCCTGGCATAGAGGTAAAAGAATACAACAGGAACCGTTATCTTACCAGTGTATACGATATCTCCCTGTGGTGGAATAAAAAGTACGGAGCTCCTGTAAGGGCGAGCAAGGAATAGGCTGTCTAATGCCAAATGTCAAAACTCAAAGCTCAAATGGAATCCAAAGCCTGACTGACCAAAATTTTCAGCATTTGGTTTTTGACATTTGGATTTTATTGCATTGAGATTTGGCATTTGAAATTTTTTAAACAAAAAGGAGAAATAATGTATTCAAAAAAAATAGCCGGATGTTTTTTAATTCTACTGTCGTTCATAATAATATTACCGCTTATTGCAGGCGCGGAAGAGAGGAAAAGTCCTGATAAGGTAATTCTGGCAGAAGTGGGCGATAAGAAAATAACCCTTCAGGACCTTAACAGTAAAATCTCTGAGCTGCCTCTTCAGTATAGAGGCTTTTTCTCTGACCCCGGGAAAAAGGAAACTTTTCTGAACTCACTTGTCCAGCAGATTGTTCTTGCTAAAAAAGCAAGGGAGCTAAAGATGGATCAGAAGCCGGAGATTTCTGAGAAGATAAATGATATTACCAATCAGATACTAAGCCAGGAACTGGTAAAAGAAGAAATTCTTAAAAAAAATAATATATCAGATGAAGAGATTAAGAAATATTATGGGAATAATGTTGATAAATACAGAGAGCCTGAAAGTGTAAAAGCAAGCCATATACTCATAAAGGTTGACGAGGATGCAGGCGAGGAGGCGAGAAGCAAATCTGAAGCAAAGGCAAAGGAGATTCTTGAGAAGGCAAAAAAGGGTGAGGATTTTGCTGCTCTTGCAAAGGAATTTTCTGAAGACACTGCAACAGGCAAAAGGGGTGGAGACCTTGGATTTTTCAACAAAGGAAGAATGGTTAAAGAGTTTAATGATGTTGCCTTCAAATTAAAACCAGGCGAGATAAGCGATATTGTTAAAACAAGATTTGGATACCATATAATAAAAGTTGAAGGGAAAAAAAAAGAACACCAGAAGGCTTTAACAGAAGTAAAGTCTCAGATTAAAGAAACTTTATCAAGAGAAGCCCTGAGAAAGAAACTGGATGAATATACAAAAAAGCTTTATGAGGAATCAAAGGTTGTTATGCATCCGGAGCTTTTAAAGGCAGCGGAAAGTGAAGAAAAAGATATTGATGAGATAGAAGAAACGGATGAGGAAAGCGTTGATGAGGATGGTTCAGAGATGGAGTTTGAAGAGGATTAGAGGGAGAAGAGTCCTGGAATGAAATACGGGCAAAAGGCAATAAAGAGCGCAAAGCTTGAAATCTGGGATAACCCCAACCCTGAGAAGAGCTATGAGATTGAAATAGACTTTCCTGAGTTTACCTGTTTGTGCCCAAGGTCAGGTTATCCGGATTTTGCAACAATTAAGGTTAAATATATTCCTGACAAATATGTGGTTGAGTTAAAATCACTGAAACTGTATTTTAACAAATTCAGAAACCATTACATTTCCCACGAAGCTGTTGTAAATAAAATCTATGACCATCTCAGAAGAGCAATTAAGCCGAGATACATTGAAGTTGCGGGAGATTTTAATCCACGGGGAAATGTCAGAACAGTAATCCGCATATCTTCACAGGCTGATCGGGAATGTCATTGATGTGATGAGCAAAACGGTTGCGAGGCTTAACCGAAGCAAACTCAGAGCAGATTCCTCGCTTTGCCCGGAACAGACTCCGCAATCTAATAAAAAATGTTGCAAATAAAGGGCTTGCCATATTAAGAAAATAAAATAAAGTTCAGAGTAAAGAACTATTATATTACCTATAATGAAGGGTTTTATATGAAAATAAAATGGTATGGTCATTCTTCGTTTTTGATTACATCAAAAGATGGCACAAAAATCATAATAGACCCTTATGAGCCCAAGGGTTATGATGGCGCCATAGGTTACGCTCCCATAAACGATATTGCTGATATTGCCCTTGCTTCACACGACCACGCTGACCATGGGTATGTTCAGGGACTCAAAGGGACTCCGCAGGTAATCAATAAAGATGGAGAAACAAAGGCAAAGAATATAACCTTTAAAGGGGTACAGGCTTTTCATGATACAGAAAAAGGAACTCAGAGAGGCGCTATATTAATTTTCAGATTTGAAGTTGACGGCATATCTGTTTGCCATCTTGGGGACCTTGGCGAGCCTCTTTCTGATAAACAGGTTGGAGAATTAAAACCAGTTGATATTCTTCTTATTCCTGTTGGCGGGTTCTTTACAATAGACTCAGAGGTTGTAACCCAGACTATTGAGAAATTAAAACCTGCAATTACAATACCGATGCACTATAAAACCAGCAAATGCGGATTCCCTCTTGCCTATGTTGACGAGTTTTTAAAGGACAAGAAAAAGGTCAGGAAGGCAGGAACTTCTGAAATTGAGCTCTCAAAAGCATCTCTTCCCTCAAGCCCTGAAATAGTCATTCTTGAGCATGCGCTTTAAAAAAACAAAAAAGAGAATCGTAGGGATGTTCCTTATGCAATAAGGCTTGAGGCATTGAGGAGAGAATTACAATAAAAAACCATTTGACATAAATTATAATAAATCATAATAGATTAATAATTAATTTTAAGAAACGGAGATTATTTATGGAGTGGGATTCCAAAGCTGTTGAGGCTTTTATACAGATGCCTTTGTCAGGACTTGCAAAATCAATGGCAAAGGTCTTTGCTGAAAAAAAGGCAAGGAAGAACAAGAGCAGCAAGGTTACAATGAAAGAAATTGAGGAAACAAAAAAGGTTTATTATGAGTCAGTTCCAGAAGTTGTCCGCCGTAAAGAGTGGGAGAAAAGAATTAAGGAAGGCGAAGCTGACCTGATGGAAAAAGTGGAAAAAGAGTCGAGAGAAATTCTTGCAACTGATGTTGACCTTTTTGATGTGGACCTCTGCCATGCCCAGTATTTCCGCTGTGGCTCCCAGATAGTTGAGGTGAGGGAGCTTAAGAAGGAAATTGAGGAAAAACTGAGGAAGCTTAATGTAACTGAAATGGTAGCTGATATGCTTCACGATAACGAAAGGATTCTTCCCCACCACAGGGTAACCTTCTCAGTATCTGCCTGCAGCAATGGCTGTACAGGACCAGAGACAAAGGAATTCGGGATTCACGGAGTCGCAAAACCAGTGGTAACTGACGCCGAGTGCACTGAGTGCTATGCCTGTGTCCTGAGATGCCCTGATAATGCGGTCATTGTCATGAATGGAAAACCAAAGATTGATTATGGTAAGTGCAAGATATGCGAAGCCTGCGTAAGAGCCTGCCCGCAGGGAGTTTTGAAAACAGATAAAAAAGGTTACAGGATTATGGTTGGCGGAAGCTTCGGAAGGCATCACAAAGTCGCCCATGAGCTTTTCAAGATTGCAGATAAGGAGACTCTTTTTAAGGTGATTGATGCGGGGATAAAGGTTATCAGAGAGCAGGCAATTGGCGAGGAAAGCATAACAAGCATAGTTGATAGAGTTGGAGTAGCTCCGATTTTTGAAAAGATGTATAAATAGAAAAAGAGAACCGTTTTAATCAAGAACCTCCCGCACTTTTCTGAGGAGGGCGGTTGGCGAAATGGGTTTTGTGACAAAGCTCAAGCCGTCTTTCAAGATACCTTTTTCCCTGATAATATCTGCCGCATATCCGCTGATGAAAAGCACCTTCATTGACGGGCATATTTTTATTATCTCATCATATGCCTCTTTTCCGTTCTTCTTGGGCATTATAATATCAAAGAGCAGGAGCTGTATGCTGTCCCTGTGCTCAATAAATTTATCCACCGCTTCCTGACCGTCCTGCGCAAGGATTACGGTATACCCGGACTCACTGAGCACCTCGCTCGTCAGCTTCTGAAGCATCTTGTCATCTTCAGCTACAAGCACTGTTTCAGTGCCATTGGGAATTAGCTTATTTTCCATGCTTTTTTCATCTGCGGTTTCTTTTTTTACAAGCGCAAGCGGGAGGTATATCCTGAATGTCGTTCCCTCTCCCGGCTCGCTGTAGACATTGATGTAGCCATCGTGCTGTTTTATTATGCCGTAAGCCATTGAAAGACCAAGCCCTGTCCCCTTGCCAACTTTTTTGGTAGTGAAAAACGGCTCGAATATCTTTTTCTTTGTCTCTTCATCCATTCCAATCCCTGTATCAGTTGCCGACATTATGGCGTATTTTCCCGGTTTTCCGTAGCTATGAGCTATTATGAATTCACTGTCAATCTCTGTCAGTGCAGTCTCAATGGTCAGCATGCCCCCTTTTGGCATTGCATCCCGCGCATTGGTCGCAAGGTTCATTATCACCTGCTCAATCTGGGATGAATCAGCAAGGATGTTGACATCGCTTTCATTCAGTACAATCCTAATCTTTATATCCTCGCCTATAACCCTTACTAAAAACTTCTGCACCTTTCTGATGATTTCATTCAGGTCCACAGGCTTTATATCAGTAATCTGCTTGCGGCTGAAGGTAAGGAGGCTTTGGGTTAGCTGAGATGCCTGTTCTGCGGCTTCAAGCACGTGTTTGATATTCAGGCGATTGGGACTATCCTGCTCCATATTATTCATTGCTATAGAGGCATAACCTATGATTGCCGTAAGCATATTGTTGAAGTCGTGAGCAATCCCGCCTGCAAGCGTGCCCACTGCCTCCATCTTCTGAGACTGGCGGAACTGGTTCTCAATCTGTCTTCGCTTGGTAACGTCAATATCTACACCTCTATATCCCAGAAGGGTTCCTTTGCTATCAAGAACAGGCACGCCGGCTGTTTCTATTATTACTATGTTGCCCTGCTTATGAACACTCTGATTGGAAAATCCTTTAAAGGTTTGTTTGCGGGCAAAATACTCAAAAGCTGCTGTTTTAATCTTCTCTTTTACATCAGGAGCAAAGAAATTATAAAAGTATTTTTTCCCAATAATTTCTTCAGGCTTGTAGCCGAGAATTTTCTCAACAACCGGGCTTATATACGTATATAAACCAACAGCGTTGACTTCCCAAATACATTCTTCTTTGCTTTCGGTTATCTGTCTGAACCGTTCTTCGCTTTTTCTCAGCGTTTTCTCTATCTGGCTGCGCAAGAGCGTAATTCCTACGCTTGCTCCAAGCCACTCAAAGAAATGGATTGTCTCAAGGGTGAAGCGGTTGCGCCGCCGGTCGTTTAATTGCAGAAGCCCGATAATCTCTTTGTCTGAACGCAGGGGTATGAGCGCAACAGATTCGTAGCCCTCGTTGTTGCAGCGGTTTTGCATACGGGCAAGACAATTTATATCAGTAGTTGTTTTCAGGAGGTCTGTGGTGCTGTTTGTCCAGAAACTTCCCCCTTTGGTGAAGAATGGCAGCTTTGCATCGGTCCTGCCGTACAGGATGTTTCCGCACATACATTCAAGGAACGGTTTCCCGTCTTTGTCGCATACAATATTCCCTAACTCATCTCTTGAGTAGAGGGAATTCTCGGCTTGCAGAAAACTCCCGGTAAAGCCATTTGCCTTGTAGTACGGAAAGTCGCTTCCCTCTCGCAGGCGGATTGCAACGGCTTCTATGCCTGTTGTATTTTTGACCAGAAAAAGAATGTCGTTGATTGCGTCCGAAGTTGTCTCGTGACGGTTCAGAATGTCAAGCACATTGTGGGAGAGCCGCTCCCGTTTTTCAGCTTCCTTGCGCTCGGTGATGTCCTGCACAACGGCAATGTGATAGTCGGGGGTATTACCCGATTCCCACATCGGGGACACAGCGAGGCTTACCCACGCAAGCGAGCCATCCTTGCAAATATACCTCTTTTCCATTGTGAACTCGCGAATCCTGCCAGTCTTGAACATTTCCATGTTTTCCATATCTGCCTGCAGGTCATCGGGATGAGTGATGGTCGGAAAATCAAGTTGTTTCATCTCATCGCTGGTATAGCCGACAATTTCACAATACTTTCGGTTGATACGGACAAATCGTCCTGTTGCGGTTTCTATCTCTGCCACGCCGACTGATGCCTGTTCAAAAAGCACGCGGTACCGCTCTTCGCTCTTTCTCAATACCTTAGCCGCTTCATACATTTTTCTGTAAAAACTCATACTTTGTTGCCGCCAGATGAACCATGTTGCCATACCCACACTGATCAGCAGGGTGACAACGAGAATGACTGTGACCCATAGTTGCTCCTGCAATGGAGCGTACACTTCTTCAGAATCCATCCGGGAAACCAGAAACCACGGAGAATCCGGAATGGCACCCACTGCTGCCAGCACCGGTGAGCCTCTATAGTCAATGCCTTCCACCACGCCTTTCTGACCTGAAACTGCCATTACTTCAGGCTGTTTCTTTCTGTTCAAGGAAGCACGAAGAGTGAGGGCGGTATTTTTTTGAAACCTCAATTCATTAAGAAAGACGGCTTCGTTTCCTTCCCTGCGGATTATCAGGGTTTCTGCTGTTTTGCTGGGTGTTGGCCAGCGCTGGATAAAAGGGTAGAGATAGGAATAAGGATTAATCCGCAGGAAGAGGACACCTATCGGTACTCCGCCGGGGCGCGTATCGATAATCGGGACGAGAAGTCCGAGGCGTATATCACGGCTGATATTGTGCCGGTAAAAATCCATGAACCTCATTTGCCCTGAACGCAGGGTTTCAGCAACATGTTGTTTTACAGCAGATGAGAGGGGTTCTGTTGTGGCGGGAACCGATAACCGCACATCTCCATTGGCGTCGAGCAGACGGACCCGGTCATAGTTATAGTTTGCCCGTATTTGACTGATCCATATATGGAGCTCTTTTTGCAGATTCATATTCCCGGGATTTTTGAAATAGCGCTGTACTATTGCTGCGAAGGAGGCATTTTTGTAAAAGATTTCGCCATTATCAAAACGTTCTTTTCTCCACAGCTTAATCTCGCTTATTTTAAGCTCCGCAATGGCGGAAAGCTGGTTTTCCATCTCGATACGGCGGTGTTTTTCGTAATTCCGGCAATAGAGATAACCTGTTGTGATTATGCCTGCGGATAGGATGATAAAAACAAGAATAAGAAAATACGGAGTGCGTTTCTCTTTTATATCTTGAGTTTCCATTGATAAGGTCATCAAGCTTTCTTATTAAAACCAAAATACACTAGACAGCTATCAGGTATTACTGCCATTGTCAAGAAGGAATAAAAGGGGACGGTTCTCTTTTTCAGTTGACACGGCAATGATATGATGATAATAAGAAACTCATGCCAAGGATTGCGAGGATTATCAAGGAAAGCGGAGTCTTTCATGTTATCTCCAGAGGAAACAACAAACAGAATATCTTCCATGACGAGCAGGACTTTGAAAAGTTTTTAGAAATTTTAGACCTTCACAAGAAAGCAAAGCCTTTCTACCTTTATCATTATGCGCTCCTTAATAACCATTTTCATCTGTTGTTAGAGCCAAAAGCCGGTCAGACAATATCAAAGATTTTGCAGGGAATTAAACTTAGCTATGTTTATCACTACCGGAAGAAATACAGCTATTATGGCCACTTATTTCAGGATCGTTTTAAGAGTATCCTTATACAAAAAGAGGATTATCTTCTTTCCTGCGGCGCATATATAGAACTTAACCCTGTGAGAGCCGGAATAGCAAATAAGCCCGAGGGATATCCTTATAGCAGTTATTATTTTTACGCCCATGGTCAGAAGAATCCATTAATAGAGCCAAATCCTTTCTATCCGGGACTTGCTAAAAGCAGTGAAGTGCGGCAGAAACGGTATAAAGAATTTATAGAAAGTCAGCTTAAGAAAAAAGAGAGCTATAGCGCAGGAAATTATATTGGCACAAAGAGGTTTGAGAAGAAGATGAAAGATTTATATGGAATTGAAAAAAACTCACCCAAAAGAGGAAGACCGAAAAAAGATGTCTGAAAAAGAAAACCGTCCCCTTTTTCATGAAGAATTAACTCCTGAAAATATTACCTACAGAAGCCGTCTGGTCTTCTGCGTAATTTCCATTATACCGCTGGTAACAATGACCTATCTGTCCTATAAGTATGTTTTCCCTTTTCTTGATTCAAGAGGAGATGACACGTTAAAAATATCAGCAATAAGCATTATTATACTGTCTGTATTCTTATCTGTTTTTGGCTACCTCTTTTCCCAGAGAGACGGGAACCGTACAATAAAGGCAATGGGGAGAACAAACAGGCAGCTTGCAACGCTCTTCAAGGTTGCAAATTCCTTAAGCAGCACAGTTCACATAGATATAATCCTTAAAGAAATTTTAGAATCAGGCACAAAACTTATTGAAGGGGAATCAGGAACAATTTTTCTCAGGGAGAACGGGAATTTAATCTGCAGGGAAGTTGCTGGTTCTGCAAAAAACAGGAATAAAGGGAAAGAGTTGCCGGTTAATGGAAGCCCTTATGAAAATGTAATCCTGAAAAAAGATATCCTGATTTTTAACAAAACAAGTGATTCAGGAGAAATAAATTCTTTTCCTGCTGGAAAGTTTTCTGACAAGAACGATTGGTTTGATGACTCAGTGAATTCGCTGATATGCTTACCTTTAATTTATAATGATGAAGCTATTGGCATTCTTGAGGTGTTTAACAAGAAGGGAAAAAAGGGGTTTGATGAAACTGATAAAAAACTGCTTGAGAATCTTGCAGTACAGGCATCAATTTCAATCAAAAATGCTGAATTCTATGATAACCAGAATAATTTCTCAATCCATATGCTTGAGCTTCTGGTGAGCGCTATGGAAGATAATGTGGCGTGGGAAGGACACCTGCACAACGTGGCAAGGTATTGCAATTTTATAAGCAGGAAACTGAATCTTCCGGAGAGTGAAAGAAAGAACCTTCATTTTGCAGCCCTCCTTCACGATATAGGAATGCTCAAAATCGAACCTATATCAAGGACAGTTCCTGAAGAATTCCAAAAACATCCTGCGATAGGCAGTGAGATGATAAAACCAATAACAATATGGAAGAAAATCCACCCTATTATTCTGCACCACCACGAAAATTTTGATGGCTCAGGTTATCCGGAAAAACTTAAAGGGGAAGAAATTCCGATTGGCGCAAGAATTATACATGTAGTTGAAGCTTATGATACATTGACAAACGAGGAGACTTACTCAGGAGTATTGAGCCGTGATGAAGCTATGAAAGAGCTTGAAAGATGTGCCGGAACAAAATATGACCCAAAAATTATAAATGTGTTTCTTGCGGTTTTGAAAGAGCAGGAAGCTCAATAGTAAATGTTGTTCCCTCACCAATCCTGCTTTTAACTGATATGTTCCCTCCGTGGTCTCTTACTATTCCGTGGCAAATACTTAAGCCAAGTCCTGTCCCTTTGCCGACATCTTTAGTGGTAAAAAAGGGGTCAAAAATCTTTTTAATATTTTCTTCTGAAATTCCAGTTCCTGTATCAGAGACTTCTATTATTATTTTATCATCAACCTGCTCTGTTTTTATTTTCAAGCTCCTTTCCCCATCCTGTTTTTCCAAAAGGGAATGATGGGCATTCTGGGTAAGGTTTAATATGACTGACTGAAGCTGGTTTAAATCCCCAGCGATTTTAGATATGCCTCTTTTCAACTCTTTTATAACCTTTATACCGCCTGATTCCATTTCATACTGGTTTAAAGCCAATGTGTTGTCTATGACTTCGTTTATGCTGACAGATGTTTTCGTTGTTTCATGTTTTCTTGAAAATTTTAAAAGGTTAGAGATGATATTCTTGCATCTGTTTGACTGCTCATAAATTATTTTTAACCTTTCCGCAGTCTTTGCTCCATGGCTGCTGTCCTTTAGGAGAAGCTCTGAATACCCAATAATTCCTGTGAGAGGGTTGTTGAGTTCGTGGGCAACTCCGGATATGAGTCTTCCTGTTGCAGAGAGCTTTTCTGCCTGGAAGAGCTGTTCCTGAAGCAGTCTCATTTCCCTCATGTCCCTGAAAACAGCCATTACTGCAAAGAAATTGCCGTTTTTATCTTTAAGCAAAGTTCTTCGCGAGCTTGCAGGTATCAGCTCTCCGTTTTTTGCAAACAGGTCTACTTCCCATATTGTATTATCAGATTGTTCTTCTTTGAATTTTGCAAAAGATTTCTTGATATTATTTTTGTTGGTTTTAGGATAATATTTTGTTCCGTATTTTCCAATAAGTTCTTCGCCCTTATATCCCAGCAGTTTGCAGAAGTATTGATTGACCCGGAGGATTTTGCCATTCAAATCAGTCACAACCATTCCATCAGACATAGATGAAAAAACAATGCTTAAAAATTCTTCTGATTTCATTAAAGCGTCCTCTGCATGCTTGCGCTCTTCTTCCACTCCAATTGCTGAGGCGAGAATTCCAATGAGCTTTTTGTCTTCTTCGCTTGGAACGAAGTCCTGTTGAAAAACGACGCAGAGTGAACCAACATAGGCTCCACTAAATTTTACTGCCTTCCCAATGTAGCTCTGCAATTTGTAGCGAGTAACGTAGGGATCTGTTTTTGCGTATGGGCTCTCCAAGAGATTCCGTAAAACGAAAACTTCATCACTGTGCTTATTGATTATGTCATAACAAATGTGTCCCTCAGGGTTATCTGCAGGATTATAGTCAGAAGGCACATTCCATTGTCCCCAAGAGCAGAGGGTTCCTTTATCAAGGCGGTTGTAGAGTGCAGCAGTTGCTCCAAATGATTCTCCACAAAGCGCAGTAAGATGATTGATGTTTTCAAGTGCATTCTTTCCAAAGTTTAAAAAGCACTCATTAACCTTTGCCAGTCGTTCTTCCATTCGTTTCCGGTCAGTAATATCCCGACACAGACTTAATATTTTTTTACCTTCTGGAGTTTCAATTACAGTAGCGTTAATTTCAATCGGTGTTATATTGCCATTTTTGTCCACATAATCAATCTCAAGATTTCTAACAAATCCCTTTAGACCACATTTCTTTACCTCTTCTGCATTTCGCTCCAGGTCATACTCTGCTGTCCATTCGATTACGCTTCGCCCTAATATTTCATCCAGAGAGTGATGCCCTGATAATTTTACATATTCTGAATTTGCATCAACGACTCTGCCCTGTAAATCTACAATCAGATACCCCGTATTTGTAGTTTCAATCAGGGTTCTATACTTTTCTTCACTTTTACCCAGTGTCTTTTCAAACTCGGCGCGCTCCTTTTCCCATTTGCGTATTGCCCATATTGAAAGTATCCACGATATAAAAACAACAATCCCGCCCAGCAGGCTTGTAGCAAAGAAAAACAGACGGGTCTTTTTCGCTTCTCTCAGAGAATCTTTCAACTCTGTTTTCAAATATTCAACTGCCTTATCTATGCCTTGAGAATAAATCCTCTTTTGCTCATTGTATTCTGTTCCGTTAAAGATTTCCAATGCCTCTGATGACCTTCCATTGCGAACCAAAGCAAATGCTTTCCTCTCCATTTCAACAAGTTTCCTGTTTGCATTCTCTGTTTCCTTTATGCAGTCAGCAACCTCAGAGGCTTCCTGGAAGATAGCAATGGTCTTTTTAATCAGCTCGTCTAACTCCTTTTCTGCTTTATTATATCTTTTTTCATATTTAATGTCTCCGGTTGCTGCTGCCATTTTTGCAGACATGGTCAGCATCTCGTCATAAAAGAGAATTTTTTCAGTATTGCCTACAAAGATAAAATTTCTTTTCTGGATTTTCTCATCAGTTTTCTGGAAAGAAAAGAACTCCCATCCAATAACTGCGATAAGGAGAATGGTTACAGCTAATGCTGCTGTGAGGGAGATGAATACTAATCTTTGGAAACCTTTATTGTCCATAATGCTTAGCAGTAAATATTTTTTTGCAGAAGAAAATCCACATTGATTTATTAGATTAAAACAAAATATAGTTGAAGTCAATGAATTTGATATGGCACTATATAAGGCTGATAGATTGAAAAGAAAGACAGGGCTAATATATAATATTTTTTCATTAAGGAGATAATATTTATGAATGAGTTCAAGACAAGTGATATCTGGATGATATTTAAAATAATGGGAGAGTTTGTTGAGGGTTTTGAGCACTTTAAGGATATAGGTCCTGCTGTATCGATATTTGGAAGCGCGAGGCTAAAAAAGAATAATAAATATTACAGGCTTGCCCAGAAGGTTTCTGAGGCTCTTTCAAAAGAAGGTTTTTCAGTCATTACAGGAGGAGGACCGGGAATAATGGAGGCTTCAAACTTGGGGGCAAGAAAGGGGAAAGGAAAATCCATTGGATTAAATATAGTGCTCCCTCAGGAACAGGTTCCAAACAAGTATGCAAATGTGTCAATGACTTTTGATTATTTTTTTGCAAGAAAAGTAATGTTTGTTAAATATGCCTGCGGATATGTGATTTTCCCCGGAGGATTCGGGACAATGGATGAAGTCTTTGAAGCCCTGACTCTCATCCAGACCGGAAAAATATCAAACTTTCCTGTAATTCTTGTAGGGAAAAAATACTGGTCAGGCTTAATAAAATGGATTAAAACAGTGATGTTAAAAGGAGGGACTATTTCAGCTGAAGATTTAAATCTTTTATACCTCACTAATGATCCTCAGGAAGTAATAAAACTTATATCCAATTTCTATAAAGAAAATGGGATTAAAGAAGAATACAAAAGATTCAGGGTTATGATGTGAGTTTTCTGAAAGCCTCAAAGATTACATCTCCGTCCTCGGACCTTTCAGGGTGGAATTGTGTTGCAATCATTGGGTAATCTTTTAACTCTATCATTTCTATTGCTTTGTCTTCAGCCTCAGCGATTGAAATCAGGTTTTCCCCGAGCTTTCCTACTGCCTGATGATGGGATGTTCCGACTTTTAAAAACTCAGCATTGCTCAGTTTTTTAAAGAGGGAATCATTTTTGATTTTAAGCAGATGGGCATTGGGTCTGTTGTCTCTTTTATGGCTTTTAAATCCGGATTTCAGGGTTCCTTGATGAGCAATGTTTATAATCTGTAATCCTCTGCAAATGGCAAGGACAGGAAGATTTTTTTCAACAGATTTTTTGTACAGGAATATTTCAAAATTATCTCTCCGCAAATCAGGCTTGTATGCAGATTTTTTATCTCCTCCGTATAAATCAGGAGTAATATCATTTCCTCCGCTCAGCACAACCCCTCCCAAAAACTCTTTATCAATGAGAGCTTCAGTTTCTTCGTTTGTTAAAAAAGCTGATATGATTATATTGAGTTTCAAGTTTGCAAGTGCAGTTGCTAAATCTTTCCATATTCCATAATAACCTTTTTTATAACTTGGTGTTACGAGGATAAAGGGATAATTGTTTTTAAAAGGAATATCTTTTAAACTCCAGAGAACTTTTTTTTCTTCTGTCTCTTTAAAGGCATACTCCATTTTTGCCCTGTTTGGAATTTTTATTAAGTGAGCCTGTTCTATCCTGTATCCATTTAAGTTTTCCATATCCTGTTCTCGACTATTCAAAAAGTCCTTCCTGTCATTGCGAGACTTGATTTCTTCTCTACTCTGCCTATACTATGATTATGATATAGAGTTCATTACCACAATAGGTGGGACATTCTTGTTCCGCAAGGACTGGGTTAGAAAACCCCGTCTATCGAGGTGATGAATGTTCAATATAGACAATAGACTCATGAGACTAACAAAATTAATAATTTTTATTACCTTAATCTTTTTTTTATTTTCCTTTTCATGTGACTATACTAATGAGAATTCAAACCAGAAGAGTCAAGAAAAAAGCAAGGAAGAAAAAATCAAAGAGAAGGATTATTTTAAGGGAAAACCCCCGGCTCCTTATAAGAAACCAAAGGATTTAGAAGATAAAATAAAAGACCTTTTTACCCCTGATGAGGTTTTTCCAATAAGGGGTTTTGCGAGGAAGGTTAAAAACCTCCTTGAGGAGTTAATCCGGTGGAATTTTGATGTTGAATCTTTCAAAAAAGGGGATGAATCTGAAAAAAAGAAAGAAAAAAAGCAGTAGTGTTAGCAAAGCAAGACTTTGCGGCTACATTTTACAATCTACAATCCAAAATCACTTTTCTACGCTTTATGGACGCAGGTTTCATCCTTGCATTCATCAACACACGCATTTGGCTTGACTCTGACGCTTTTTGCCGGAATTCCGACATTGATGTGGAAGTTTCTTACATCCCTTGTTGCAAGCCCTAATGCTCCAACCATTGCTTCCTGACCAACTTTAACACCTTCCAGAATTGTTGAGTGATATGTAAGCCTTGACCCATTGCCAATTACAGTTTTTCCTATTGTTACATCTCCCTGGTCAAAGATGGAGTGAGAGTGGGAGTAGATGTTGACATAATCAGAGATTGAGGCATTGTCTTCGATGATTAATTCCCCCCTGTCATCAAGAAGGACATTTCTGTGAATTACGACATTGTTGCCTACAGAGATATTGTACCCGTAAGAAAATTCAACATCATGGAATATTTTTAAATTTTCTCCGCATTTTTTAAATATCTTTTTTGCAAGAATTCTTCTGAACGGGAATCCGAGGTAGCAGTTCCTGCCAACAGGAGAGCGGTCAAACATAGTCCAGAGCCAGATAAGAGGTTTTACCCTGTAGAACTTTTCTGCGTCTATTTCCTGATAATACTCAGGCTCAAGGGTTATGTTTCTTGGGTCAAATGATGCTATCAGGCTTTTTCTTGCAAGAGATGCTTCAGGGTCTGCGGTTAGTCTTTCATAGCTTGAGCCCTTTCCTATATAAAGCTCCATCAAAGTATCCCTGCATATGATATTTCTGTCTTCTTTATTGCTGTCAAGCCTTGCTTCAAGATTTGAAAGGAAATTTTCAAATATCTTATTTGCTCTTCTGTCCTGACATATAACCTCTTTTAAAGCTCTTTTTTTGAGTTCATTCTTTTCTAATGCCAATTTTTTTAGTTTCATGGATGCACCTTTTTGAAAAGTCAGTTAATTGTTAGATAGGGTTTAAGGAGTATAGGATTTTAGAACCCTTCAAAAAATCTATTCTTCTGTTCTGTAAAGAATTGTAGATAAATATCTTTCTCCAAAATCAGGAAGAATTGCTACAATCATTTTGCCTTTGCTTTCTTTCCTTTGAGCATAGTTGATTGCAGCGCTTGCAATTGCCCCTGAAGATATTCCAACAAAGATTCCTTCCTCCTTTGCAAGGTGTCTTGATGTTTCAATGGCTTCTTCAAGGCTTGCTGAATATACATCATTAAAAATTTTTATATCAAGAACTGCCGGGATAAATCCTGCGCCTATGCCCTGAATTTTATGTGGTCCGGGTTTTCCCCCTGAAAGTACGGGAGAGTCTTTTGGTTCAACTGCTATTATCTTTATGTCAGGGTTCTTTTCGCGCAAAAACTTTCCTGCTCCTGTAATGGTTCCACCGGTTCCGACTCCTGCAACCAGTATGTCTATTTTCCCGTCGGTGTCTTTCCATATCTCAGGTCCTGTTGTTTTGTAATGAATTTCAGGGTTGGCAGGGTTATCAAATTGTCTTGGTATAAAAGCCTTTTTATATTTTTTTGCGACCTCTTCAGCTTCTGCAACGGCCCTTCTCATTCCCTCTGGCCCCGGAGTTAAAATTATTTCTGCGCCAAGGGCTTTAAGAAGCATTCTTCTTTCAATGGACATGGAGTCAGGCATTGTAAGAATTAGTTTGTATCCTTTTGCAGCGCAAACAAAGGCTAATCCTATTCCGGTGTTTCCGCTGGTTCCTTCAACTATTACAGTATCTTTGTCAATAAAGCCTTCTTTTTCTCCAGCAGAAATCATTGCTGCGCCGATTCGGTCTTTTACGCTCAGGAATGGATTATACGATTCAAGCTTTACAATTACATCAGCATCAATTCCTTTGGTAATTTTTTGAAGCCTAACAAGAGGCGTGTTGCCAATTAGCTCTGCCATATTATTTTTTATATTTGCCATTACAATTACTCCTTAGGAAACTTTACTTTAAAACTAATTAATATATTTAATCATGTCAAGGGAATAAAAATTATTAAACAAATCAAAGAGATTATATATTATAAATTTACACAGGTATATTAGCTTATTTCCCCTTTTATATAACTTATGGTTTTTGGATTCTTAGTTTAGGGATTTTGAAAAGAAGATTTAAGAGATAAGTTAAAAAGATTTTTTATTATTCCCTGAAGACTGCAACAACAATTACTATAACCGCAAAGACAAAGCGGTAATATACAAAAATGTCATAGCTATTTTTTGAAATATATTTGAGAAGGTATTTTATGCTTAAAAATCCAAAAATGGCTGAAGCTAAGAGCCCTGAGATTATTGCAATGTCAATTCCGTTATTGAAAAGCTTGGGGACTTTTAGGAGGGATGCTCCAGCTATAATCGGGGTTGAAAGCAGGAATGAAAATCTTGCAGATGTTTCCCTGTCAAGTTTTCTTGCAAGTGCTGTTGTGATGGTAATTCCTGACCTTGAGACTCCGGGTATTATTGCGATTGCCTGTGAAAGACCAATCAGGAAGCTGTCAAGAAAAGAGATGTTCTTGATTTTTTTATTTCCTTTAGAGGTTCTGTCTACCCAAAATAAAATTCCTCCCATAAGAATCATCATTCCTGCAATGAGCAGAGGATTTCTGAAAGTTGTTTCAGCCATATCTTCAAGTAAATAACCAATAGCAGCTCCGGGTAAAGAGGCTATCATAATAAACCATACAAGCCTGCGGTCAATATCATCTCCAATTTTTCTCTCTGCTAAACTCATAAAAAATGCTTGAATAAGTCTTGTCCAGTCTTTCCAGAAGTAAAAAAGCACTGCAAAAAGAGTTCCCAGATGGAGGGCAACGTCAAAGGAGAGCCCGGGGTCTTTCCAGTTAAAAAGCCATGGAGTGATAACAAGATGTGCTGAACTCGAGATTGGCAGAAACTCACCAAGTCCCTGAACAATACCTAAAACGATTGATTGAATGATAGTCATAGTTATCTATTTTTCATGTTTAAGTTGAGATAAAGGTTTAGTTTTCCTTATCGATTGTGCTGTCATTGCGAGGAACGATAGTTCCGAAGCAATCTCATAATTTATCGTATAAATCGTCCCAGTTTGGGTTCATACTATTAATCAATTCGATTTTCTTACTCCTTGAACCTGCCTTAATCCGCTTTTCCCTTAAAATAGCATTTTCTATATCATCATATATTTGATAGTAAACCAATTTATTAATATTATATATTTTTGTAAATCCTTGAAGAAGTCCGGTTCTATGCTCGTAAACTCTTCTTATTAAATTATTAGTAACTCCTGTATAAATAACTTTATTCCATTTATTGGTCATTATATAAACGAAATGTTGTTTTCCCACTCATTTGCAGAATTTATTAAAAGACTTTTGAGATTGCTTCGTCGGCTATGCCTTCTCGCAATGACATTGCGACACAGCCTTTAATGACACCTTTAAATCTTTTTTTTATCCCCTAAAAAACAGAAACCATACAACTGCAAAAATCGGAATCAGGATTGGCAGAGAATATTTTATGATATAGCCAAAAAAACTCGGGCACTTTGCCCCAGCCTGCTCTGATATTGATTTAACCATAAAATTGGGTCCATTCCCAATATAGGTAATTGCACCAAAGAAAACAGCGCTAATTGAAATTGCCTGAAGATACTTCCAGTGCTCTTCAATAAAAATCTTCATGTGAACAGGGTTATCAAGCTGAAGGCTATGCAGTCCAAAGGATGCGCTCAAAAAGTTAAGATATGTTGGTGCATTATCAAGAACGCCTGATAAAATCCCGGTACTCCAATAGAATTGCCCGGGAGTTCTAATACCGAGCGTTCCTGCATTAAGTTCAAGCCAGTCAAGGCAGGGTACCATTGTTGCAAAGATGCCTGCAAAGAGTATTGCCACTTCATTAATAGGTGCGAAATGGAAATCATTCCTTTCGTGGACTTCTTTTTTTGTTGTAAAATATGAACCTGCGGCTGCTGCTATCATGATTATTTCTCTGAGAAATTTAGGTTCGTTTATAAAAACCGCCAAAAGGATGATGATAAGGAAGATAATGTTATGAAGCCCTGAAGCTCTTGCTTCTTCTCCTTTTGCTTCAACTTCTTCACGGAGTTTTTCTTTAACTTTTCTGTAATAATGAAGGTCAATAAAATAAAAGATTGCCAGAACAAGACCAATGGTAAAAGCCCAGATATGCCATGCTTTTCCAATTAACCAGAAAAACGGGACACCTTTTAAATATCCAAGAAAAAGGGGTGGGTCTCCTATGGGAGTCAGGGCGCCACCAATGTTGCTTACAATGAATATAAAGAAAACGACGTGATAGCCGCTAATACGATATTTATTTGCTTTAAGATAGGGTCTTATAAGGAGCATTGAGGCGCCTGTTGTTCCAAGAAGATTTGAGATAATTGCGCCAACAGCCAGCAGAATTACATTTGCGTGAGGTGTTGACCTTCCCATGATGGTTATATGTATACCGCCTGCAACAACAAAAAGAGAGCCAATAAGAGTGATAAAACTAATATATTCAAATCCGGTATGCGCCATTCTGGAAGCATTTTTTAGAAAAAAGGTATAATAAATGATTGGAATAATTCCTAACCCAAGTGAAGGAATAGTGTAATTATTATCCCACCATTCCTTATTAATTAATGGAACTACTGCTATTGAAAGCAACAGCAGGGCAAAGGGGATAATCATTAATGGGTTAACAGGGAGTATTGTTATGTTTTCCATTGGATTTACTGAACTTTAAAAGCCATAAGCTATAAGTGATATATGACAAAATAGGGAGGCTAAATCCTCCCCTGCCCTCATAGAGGTTGTGACTGCCTTCCCATACAATCTAATTTTATCCAAAAAATTCAGATAACTTAATAAAAATCTTTTAATGAAGTCAAGGAATATGGTATTAGAAAGTATAAAGTGTAAATTTAAAAGTGCAAAATTGAAAGATGAAAAATATTTTACTTGCTGGCCAGCCCGGCGTTGGCAAAACCACAACAATCAAAAAGATACTTGAGTATGTAAAAATTTTTGCAGGCGGTTTCTACACTCAAGAAATCAGGCTTGGAGGCGGAAGAATCGGGTTTGAGATTGTCACTCTTAAAGGAGAAAAAGCTCCGCTTGCCAACAGGAATGTGAGAAGCAAGCATGTGGTTGGAGATTATGGAGTTATACTTGAAAACATTGAGAAGGTTGCAGTGAAGAGCCTGATAGATGCTTTAAAAGAAAACAAACTCATAGTCATAGATGAAATTGGGAAGATGGAGCTTTTTTCAGAGGAATTTAAGAAAGCAGTTCTTTCATGCCTTGATTCTGAGAAAATAGTCTTAGCCACAGTAACAGAGGCAAAGATTCCATTTGTGAATGAAATTTTAAAAAGAGATGATGTGGATATATTCCAGATTACCACTAAAAACAGAAACCAGATGTCAGGGGATTTGAGGGATATGGTATGGGAGATGGTGAAGGAGGGTTTGTGATCCTTGGAAAAGTTGAAAGAAGTGAATAGTCGTAAGTGAATAGTGAACAGTGAAGAGTAAAACAACGTTTCAATAATAAATGTTTTCTTGACTAATTCTTCCCATAGGTCTAAAGCGCTGGAAAAACCTATATGACTCTAAAAATAAGGGCAAGGAGGCAGTTATGAAAATTCTTATAGCTGATAAATTTCCTGAGAAACACCTTAGCGAAATTAAAAAGATGAAAACAGAACTCGAATATGCACCTAAATTAAAAGCCGAGGAACTTCCTGAAGCAGCCAAAGAAGCAGATATACTAATTGTCCGTTCAACAGAAGTATATGCTGACTGTATTGAAAAAAGCCATAAATTAAGTCTCATAATCCGTGCCGGAGCCGGGGTAAATAACATAGATATGAAAGCTGCGAGTGAACGGGGAATTTATGTGGCTAATTGCCCCGGGAAAAACAGTATTGCAGTAGCAGAGTTAGCCATGGGGCTAATCCTTTCTCTTGATCGCCGCATTCCTGATAACGTCATTGATATGAGGGCTGGAAAATGGAATAAAGGGAAATACTCCAAAGCAGATGGTATCTTTGGCAAGACGCTGGGAGTAATCGGTGTTGGGCAGATTGGAAAAGAGGTAATCAGAAGGGCAATACCTTTTGGTCTCAAAATAATTGCCTGGTCAAGGTCTCTAACACCGGAAATAGCAGCAGAGCTTGGAGCAAATTTCAGTTCCACAATAAAAGAGCTCATTCCCAAATGTGATATCATATCAGTACATTTAGCTTTAAAACCTGAAACCAAAGGGCTAATAAACAAAGAACTCATTGCAACCATGAAACCAGGGACAATATTTATCAATACTGCAAGGGCAGAGATTGTAGATGAAAACGCACTTGTTGAGGCTGTTAGGGCAGGCAGGATTTGTGTTGGTCTTGATGTCATGAAAGATGAGCCTGAGGCAAAAGAAGGGCAATTTACAGGAGCGATTGCAAAACTGCCTGACATTTATGCAACCCATCATATTGGCGCTTCAACAGAACAGGCGCAGGATGCTGTCGCATCAGAAACGGTTAGGATTCTTAAAGAGTATGTTAGCCAGGGAACTGTGCAGAACTGGGTCAACAGATGCAAAAAGACAAAGGCATTGTGGCAGCTTGTCGTCCGCCATTATGATAAGCCCGGAGTGCTTGCCAATGTTTTAAATGAATTAAAGTCTGACGGGATTAATGTTCAGGAAGTAGAGAATGTTATTTTTGATGGAGAGAAAACAGCCTGCTGCACAATACGGCTTGATTCAAAACCGTCTGATGGAGCAATTGCAAAAATTGGGAACAGGCAAAGCGAAGTCATAAATACAACACTTATTGAACTTAATTAAAGTTGACATTTGTCCCCTTCAATTCAGAATCTTCAATGCACTGTCAAGCTGGGCGTGGCTGCCAAGAATGACAAGAATGTCGCCTGATGAAACATTAAAATCAGCATGGGGATTTGTTATTGCCCTGCCGTTTCTGATAACTGCAATAACTGAGGCTTCGGTTTTTTTCCTGAGGTCAAGCTCGCCTAAGGTTTTTCCGTTTGCAGGTGAATCATCTGTTACAAGAAAGCTGTAAGTAATGGTTGCAACAAGGATTTTTGAGAGGTCTGCCAGTCTTTCTCCTGCCTCTGCTGGTTTTCTGAGCATTGCGTATCCTTTGTTTCTTATAATATTGACCTGATTCAGAATGAGATTTGTGGGAACATAGTGTTCTTTTAATACCCTTGAAAAAATCTCAATGGAGGTTTCAAATTCTTCGGGAATTACTTCGTTTGCTCCAAGTTTATAAAGCTCTTCAACCTCGCTTATGTAGCGGGTTCTGACAATAACAACTATTCCGGGGTTTAATTCCTTAGCAACCTTTACAACAGCCCTTGTTGCCAGAGGGTCAGAGATTGCTATGACAATGGTGTGTGCCTCAGAGATATTAAGATTTTTTAAAACTTCATATTGAGCTGCGTCTCCGTAAAGAACCTGGTGATTCTCCTTTTTTGCAGCATCAACCTTTTCTGAGTTGATTTCAAGAATAAGGTAAGGAATTCCTGTTTCCTTGAGCACACGGGCTAAGTTTTCTCCATTAAGCCCGTACCCAACTATTATTACATGTTTTTTAATTTTATTTATTCTTAGCTCTGCTTCTGAAGTTGATTTTTCAGAATAACGAATCTTTTTTGTTATAAAAATGGAAATGGCAGATGCCTGTTTGATAAGAATGGGAGTTAAAAGCATTGTAAAAAATGCGGCAGAGAGAAGAATTTGATATGCTTCAAAAGTAAGAAGCCCTAATTCCCTGCCTTCATTGAGTAAGATAAAGGAGAATTCTCCTATCTGAAAAAGCCCTAAGGCAACCATCAAAGCAATCCTCAGGGGAGACCCGAGAAGCAGGATTATAAATGTGAGAACTGAAACCTTTAAAATAAAAACAACAAAGGAAAGACCCACAATGGAAAGGAAATTTTTCAAAAAGAAATCCAGATTGAAAAGCATACCAACTGAAATAAAAAATATGCTGTTAAACACATTTTTAAAAGGGAGAATTTCAGCAATTATCTGATGGGAGTATTCTGATTCTGAGATTACAAGCCCTGCCACAAAAGCTCCGAGGGCCAGAGACAAGCCAAAGCTTGATGTGAGCCATGCTGTTCCAAGGCATAACAGGAAAATAGTGAGTGTAAATACCTCTCTGTTATTTAATCTGACAACCTGCTTCAGGATTTTTGGTGCTAGAATATATGAAATAAGAAAGATTGCAGTTGCAGAGAGCAGTGCTGTAATAAGAGTTTTAATCACAAGGAAAAGAGAGGATGAAGAACTCTTTGAGAGTAACTGGATAGAAAGTAACATTGGTATAACGGCTAAATCCTGAAACAAAAGAATTCCCGTACTGAGATTTCCCTGTGGTGAATCAGTAATCCCATAGTCAGAGTAAAGCTTAAGGATGATTGCTGTGCTGCTTAAGGTTATAAGAAATCCAATGAGCAATGAATTGGGCAGTGGATGGTTTTGGAAAAATAATGGAATGGAAACAAGCCCTGTGGTTAAAAAAACCTGAAGCCCGCCACCCAAAAGCCAGGACTTTTTTGATTTCATCATTCTTGTGATTGAGGATTCAATTCCTATTGAAAATAATAACAGAACTACACCTATTTGTGCTAACAGTTCAACTGTTTGAACTTCATGGATAAGCTTTCCGCCATATGGTCCAATAATGACACCACTGATTAGAAAACCTATAACAGGAGGAAGTTTAAGGTAATGGAAGATTATGCTGACTGGAACAGAGACAGCGAGAAGGATTATTAAGTCAATCAGCAAAGGAATTTGTTCCATAAGTATTAACTATATTCTTCCAAACAGAAAGATTCCAAGATAACATCGGGCTACACATTATGTCATTGCCTGCCTACCGCAGGCAGGCTTTAGGGCTACCTGTCTGCCGACAGGCAGGAAGCCCTTCGCAATGACGAGCGAGGGACCTGCTCGCAATGACAACCAGAAGATAGCAGTTCTCCATTGGAAAGTTCAAGGAGTTTTTGCAATGAAGGATTTATCTTGAAATTTAAAGCTAAATAGCCTAATTAAATAGATAATAAAAATCTGCAAGAAAGGAGATAATATAATGGTGAATATGAAATTCAGAATGTATCTTTTATTAGCCGTTCTATTTGCAATAGTCTACGCTATTATTACAGTAGGAGGTACTTTTTTAGGGATTGGAAACTTTTATTTCTACTTAACAATATCCATTGGGATGATGCTTGTTCAATATATGATAGGTCCAAAGATTGTTGAATGGTCAATGGGAGTAAAGTACATCAATAAAGGAGAATATCCAAAATTGGACAGGATGATTGATGAGCTTGCAGTGAGTGCAAAAATTCCAAAACCCAGAATCGGCATCTGTGAAACACCAATGCCGAATGCCTTTGCTTTTGGCAGGGGAGTAAATGACGGAAGGGTTTGTGTAACAAGAGGGATTCTTAATATCCTTGAACAAAATGAGCTGAAAGCAGTTTTAGCCCATGAAATGAGCCATCTTAAAAACAGGGATGTGCTTTTTATAACAATTCTTTCAGTTATTCCAATGATTCTTTACCGCATTGCGTGGAACTTCATGTTTTTTGGCGGAGGAAGAGACAGGGAAGGCAGCGGCGGTAATGCTGCGCTTGTCGGAATGGCTGCTTTTCTTTTTTATTTCATTACAAACCTTCTGGTTCTCTATGCGTCAAGGATAAGGGAATATTTTGCTGACAGGGGGTCAATGCAATTGGGAAGTCAACCTGCTGACCTTGCATCAGCGCTTTATAAGCTTGTCTATGGTTCAGCTAAAATGCCAAAAGAGGCATTGAAACAGGTTGAAGGGATGAAGGCATTTTTTATCAATGACCCTTCAAGGGCATTGCGTGAAATCCGCGAGTTGCAGCAGCTGGATTTGGACAGAAGCGGTACAATTGATGCCGGTGAATTAGAGGCTTTACGCATAAAAACCATTAAATTAAGCTTTAGTGACAGGCTTATGGAAACTCTGAGCACTCACCCTAATATGCTCAAGAGGATTAATGAGCTTTCAAAAGCTAACAGAAGATTCTGAAATCGCGAACCGTGATTCGTGGCTTGTCAAACGTTGTTCGGTAAATTACGAAAGACGAGGCACGGACTCAGTGTCACAATCCACTGCTAAACTCTCTCTTCACTTCATCAAGCTTTTCTGGATTCAAGAATAAATCAAGAGCGGTTAATGCAAGGGCTTTTGCTCCAATAATTAAACCATCATCTCCGCTTGAAGAAATTGCAGCCTGCGCGCTCTGTCCGTAGAACTTAAACCTCATCTGAACATTTGCAAGAAATTTTAAGTATAATTGATTTTGAGCGGTTCGACAAAAGTGAAGGTTAATCATTTGACAGCAACAACTTACAGTCACAAAAAGGGTAGGGGAGGCTAAAGCCTCCCCTACCCAAAACATCTAACCGACTTGTACAACTTACTGAACCTGCGGTGCTTCACCCCCGACTAATTTCTCAGCCTCTGACTTGGCGTTGTTGCACGGAGTGTCAAGAGAAACTTTGATTTCTTCAAGCTGTTTAATTGCATCATCAAGTTTTTCTTTCTTTTCTAAGATATTTTCATCCCCGGAAAGTCCGGAAGCCTGCTGAATCGTGGCATCTGCCTTTGTCAGATTATCTTTTGCGTCTGTGAGATTTTTGTCAAAATCTGATTTAATCTGTTTTTTTAACTCATTAATCTTAGTCTTTGCTTCTTTTTTCTTGCCCTTATCCTTTATCTTGGGCAACACACTCTTTAATGCTTCGTCAATACATGATGAGGATGCAGACTCAATAAGCTGGCTTACTGTGCCTTTGGTTTCAGCAGCCTTTTGTGAAAGCGGTTCAATCTCACTCTTTATTTTTTCAAGTTTTTCAGAAGCAGCATCCTTTGCAGCTGTGAATTTATCTTTTGCAGCAACAAAAGAGGTTTTTGCTTTTTCATAATTCTTTCCTGTCATTTCAATTTCAGCCGCCTGCTTTTCAGTCACTGCAGCCTGGTATTCTTCAGGCGCGAGCTTTTCAGCGTTAGCAGCAACCGCATCCTTTTCTGCTGCCTCAGTATCTGCCTTCTCTTTTGTCGGAGGCCTTTGGCATCCAACAACTGCAAGTGAAACTGCAACAAACAAAACACAGAAAATCAGTATTGGACTCCTCTTGAACTTGTTCATATGCACTCCTTTAAAAATGTTTGGTTAAATTAAAAGTTAATAAATATTAATAAAAATGTTTTTAAAAATATTTAATCAAAATCCTCTTTTCAACACCACCTCCTGTACCATATAAGTTATTTAGAAATGGATTCGCTCTTTTTTCTCTCTCTTTTCCTTCTTCTTCTCCTTTAAACTTTTTACCGGCTTTCTCTTTTGCTCCTTTTTGACTTTATCCATTCCTTTCATTTTTTAGCCTCCAAAAAATTATTGGTTTTTAATTAATTGGTAAGTTCCTTATTCATTTTTTTAATTCAGACTGGAGAGTTAGTATCAAATTTTTTAAAAAAAATCAATATAATTTTTTATTAAAAATATTTTTTATTATTTCAAGCAAAATAGTGGTTATTTAATTTATGCAATGTTTACTTTAATAAGGATTATTGGGTCGGATAGTTTTTATAGGATTGAAAAGCCTGCAAATCAAAGAGGGAGACTTGTTTTATGCCTCCCTCTTCTTTAATTCTTACTGATGATTTTTACTTTATTTATTCAGACTTTTCTGATTTGCCTTCTTCTTTTTCCTCTGGTGCAGGTGCTGCGGCTGTTTCTTTTTTTGGCTCAGAGGCTGCTCCTATACCAAGGGCTTCTCTTGTTTTTGAGCCTGGAATTCCATCAGCCTTTAAGCCTTTTTTCTCCTGAAATTTCTTGATTGCCTCAGTTGTGGCATCATCTAAATTGCCGTTTGCTTCACCGCTGTAGCTTCCATCAGCCTTTAAGGCTTCCTGAACGGCTTTTATTGTTGATGCCTTGTACTTTGGCATTTCAGGTGCTGCTTTTTCTTCTGCTGCAGGAGTGGCTTCTGGCGTTGCAGGCTGTGCTGCTTCAACAGGGGCTGCTTCCATTTTGGCAGCTTCTCCGGTCCCTTCCTCTGAAAAGACTGGTAAAGCTAAAAAACAGATAAATCCAACTAATAATAAAGAAAGAAAAGTTTTCTTAATCAATATAATCACCTCCTTTTATTTGTAAAATAAAATTTGAAATTAATTAGATTTTTTACATAGTTGTTTCAATTATTGCAAGCATTTTCTATACTATTTGAACTTTTGCTTGACAATAAAAAATCTATATTACTTATTAATAGTCCAGCTTAAACTAATTTGTAAACTTTTCTAACAGAATAATAAGGAGTTTTAAATGGCAACAGAGAGATCTCTTGTAATGGTTAAGCCTGATGGAGTCGCAAAAGGAGCAGCTGGAGATATTATTTCAAGGTTTGAGAAAGCCGGCTTAAGGCTTATTGGTCTCAAGATGATTCATATGGAAAAAAGAAAAGCTGAAGGCTTTTATATTGTCCACAGGGAAAGACCTTTCTATAATGACCTCACAAACTTTATGTCCTCAGGTCCAACTGTTGTAATAGCGCTTGAAGGAGAAGGTGCAATTGCAAAAATACGTGATATGATGGGACCAACAGATTCAAAGAAAGCGCTTAAAGGAACTATCAGGGGTGAGTGGGGAACTGATGTTGAAAAAAATGCTGTTCATGGTTCTGACTCAAAGGAATCTGCAAGCTTTGAAATACCTTATTTTTTTAACAGACTTGAACTTTTTTGATTGTCAAATATGGAAAGAACAGTTAACCTATTGACTATCATTTTGTACTGATTCGTTAAGATTTCAAATTATAATTTCTAATATTTCCAAGTCAGTACTGCGGGTCAGGGAAAAACACTCCTCTATCTTTTGCAAGATTAAAAACTGAACAGAGTCTATTTATTTTTGTAAAGAACCAAAAAGTATTATTTTAAAATATTTATCAGCTTACTTTGCCTTAACATTTTAAATTGCAAGGAGAATTTTTTATGGAAGAAAAAAGGATAAAGGATAGAAGATTAGGTTCTGACAGGAGGCTTTTTATTTCCGTTGTAGATAACAGGTACTATGAAAAACGGAGAATTTTAAAAGTGAAAATAATAATGAGTACAAAACAGGCATATGTTGGGGAGTTTCATCTTTCTGAAGCAAAAAGAGGATTATCAGATGCAATGAATTATGAAAAGTCCTTTATAAACCTCACAGATGTAAGAATAGATGATTTTTCAGAAGTTATTCCCTCTATTTCATTAAACAAGGAACGGATTGTTTCTGTTGAAGAAATTTCATCAAGAAAAGCTCTTAGCTTGGAAGAAGGCAAAGCTGTAGCATAAACATAATTGCAAACTTTTGCCTTTACATCTTCAGCTTTATCTGCTACAAAAATCACTGTTTTAAAGTTTCAATCTCGATAGGCAGAGGGTTTTCTAACCTTGTCTTTGCAGAACAAGAATGCCCTGCCTATCGATAATCGTTTTTCAAAATCTGGATAATCAAGCATAATATATACTTAGGAGGCTGGTATGCAAAAAGTTGTTATTGTAAGCGCTGTAAGGACGCCATTTGGAAATTTTGGCGGGGTTCTCAGGGATTTCACATCTGCTGAGCTTGGCGGAATGGTACTTACAGAGGTAATGAAAAGAATAAATCTTGACCCAAAGCTTGTTGAGGAGGTTTGTTTTGGAATAAACCTGCCTGGTTCAGACCGCTCTATTGCGCGTCAGGCAGCCTTAAAGGCAGGAATTTCTGATGATATTCCAGCTATCTCTCTTGACAGGGCATGCTGTTCAAGCATGACTGCCATGGGTATTGAATCCCAGAACATACAGCTTGGACAGGTTAATATTGCAGCTGCAGGAGGAGCTGAGAATATGAGCCAGGTCCCCTATTTTATCCACGCAGCAAGGTGGGGACAGCGCATTGGAGATATAGTTTTATCAGACCAGCTTGTAATTAAATGCCCTTATTCAGGCGTTCCAAGAGCCATTCAGGCAGGAAAAGAGGCTCTTGAATTTGGCATTACAAGAGAGGACCAGGACAAATGGGCTTTGAGAAGCCAGCAGTTTTGCGGAAAGGCGCAGGCAGAGGGAAAGTTCGAGGACGAGATAATGACAATTAAAATCCCTCAGAAAAAAGGGGAGCCTTTAATAGTTGACAAAGATGAGGCACCAAGACCTGACATAACCCTTGAAAAATTAGCAAAGCTTCCAACAGTTAACCAGAGCCCTACAGTTACAGCAGGAAATGCTCCGGGGCTGAATACAGGAGCCTCTGCAGTTATTCTGATGTCTGAGGAAAAGGCAAAGGAGATGAAGCTTCCTGTCATTGCAACTCTTATCTCCCATGCCCGCTATGCAGGGCATCCTCAGAGGATAGCTTCAATTCCAGCACATACAGCAAAGATAGCTTTAAAGAGGGCTAACCTGACAATTGATGATATAAAGCTTATAGAGATTAATGAAGCCTTTGCAGCAATGCCTCTTGTTTCAAGCAAAATCCTTGGAGACTCTGACCCTGAAAGGGTTGAGAAAATCAGAGAAAAGCTGAATGTCAACGGGGGTGCTGTTGCAATCGGGCATCCAACAGGCGCAACAGGTGCAAGGCTTGTTATGACCCTTGCCTATGAACTAAAAAGGCGCGGCGGTGGATATGGCTTGGCTTCAATATGCGGAGGAATCGGAGAAGGAGAAGCATGTGTGATTAAGGTATAGGGAGGAAAATATAAGGGAAAAGGTAAAGTTCAAATGTCAAAGCTCAAAGTCCAAAGTAAATTCCAAATTCAAATGAAAGAAATGAAAAAAAATCTTTTGGCATTTTGTCATTAGACATTCATTTGACATTTGAACTTAATATTTTAAGGAGCTGTTAAGGTGTTTGACAGGGAAAAATTAAGAGAGATTGAAAAGAAAAAGAAGGAATGGGAAGAGAGAATATTAAAAGAATATCTAAAGAAAAATCCTGAGAGAAAAGAAAAGTTTGTTACAAATTCAGAGCAGGAGATAAGAAGGCTTTATACCCCGCTTGACCTTGAGGAAATAGGGTTTGATTATCTCAAAGACTCAGGTTTTCCCGGTGATTATCCATATACCCGCGGTATTGACCCAAATATGTACAGAAGCCAGTTCTGGACAATGAGCCAGTATGCCGGCTATGGGTCAGCAGAGGATACAAACAAGTGGTACAAGTATCTTTTAAAGCAGGGACAAAAGGGGAACAGCGTTGCCTTTGACCTTCCTACACAGCTTGGCTATGATTCAGACCACCCAATGTCTTTTGGAGAGGTTGGCAAGGTTGGTGTTGCGGTTGATACCCTTGCGGATATGGAAATTCTTTTTGACGGAATCTCAATTGGCGAGATACGCCAGTCAATGACAATTAATGCGTCAGCCTCAATCATTCTTGCTATGTACATAGCAATTGCAGAAAAACAGGGAATAGATAAAAAGGACATAGAGGTTTTTCTGCAGAATGATATTCTGAAGGAATACATAGGAAGAGGGGCGTATGTTTTCCCTGTAAAGCCCTCATTAAGGCTCGTCACTGATATCATAGAATACTGCGCAAAAAATATGCCCAAATCAAGCCCACAGCGTGTTTGCGGCTACCATATGAGGGAGTCAGGAGCAACTGCAACCCAGGAAGTTGGCTTTACCCTCTCAAATGCAATTACATATATAAAATCTGCTCTTGAAAGAGGATTGAGTGTTGATGATTTTGCCCCAGGACTTTTAATATTCCTTTCAGGAGACAATGAGTTTTTTGAAGAGGTTGCAAAATTCAGGGCAACAAGGAAAATGTGGGCACAGCTCATGAAGGAGAAGTTTGGTGCAAAAAATCCAAAGTCAATGCAGATAAGATTCTTTGGATATAGCTCGGGAAGCACTCTGACAGCACAGCAACCGCTTAACAATATAATAAGGGTAAGCCTTGAGGCACTTGCAATGATTTTGGGCGGGGGACAGTTTATATTCCTTTCCTCATATGATGAGGCAAAGGCTCTTCCTTCAGAAGAATCTATAAGAATTGCTTTAAGAACACAGCAGATAATTGCCAACGAGACAGGGGTTGCGGATACTGTTGACCCGCTTTCAGGCTCTTATTATGTTGAGTACCTGACCAGCCAGATTGAAAAAGGGGCGCAGGAATATATTGACAGGATAGAGAAAATGGGCGGCTCGGTTGTGGCTATTGAAAGGGGATATATTCAGGAAGAGATTGCAAAAGAGGCATATAAGAAACAGAGAGAAATCGAGCAAAAAAAGAAAATAATAGTTGGAGTTAATGAGTATAAAATTGATGAAAAAGAAAAACGGGAGGTTATGAAAATCAACCCGGAAGTGGAGAAAAAGCAGATAGAGAGGTTGAATAAGGCAAAGAGAGAGAGAGACAATAAGAAAGTTGAGGAAGCCCTGAAGAAGGTGAGAGAAGCAGCAAAGGGGAATCAGAATATAGTCCCTGTAATGATTGAAGCAGTTAAAACTTATGCCTCAATTGGTGAAATATGCGGAGTCTTGCGTGAGGTGTTTGGGAAATATGAAGGAAGAAGCGTTTTTTAGATAAAAATAAAGATAAAAAATAATTCATTTTTTATATTTAAATTTTCCAAAGGAGGAGATATTCCTATGAAGCCACTTGAAGGTATACGCGTTCTCGGTTTTGAGAACCAGGTTGCAGGTCCCTACTGCACAATGATGCTTGCAGAACAGGGGGCTGAAGTAATCAAGATTGAGTCTCCCGGAACAGGAGATTCTGCAAGAGAGATGGGTCCGATTGTAAAAAATGCAAAGGGTGAAAAGCAGAGCGGCTATTTTTTAAGATTTAACAGGAACAAGAAGGGAATTACTCTTGATATAAGAAAAGATAAAGGGAAAGAGATTTTTAAGGAACTTGTCAAGGTTTCAGATGTAGTTGTTGAAAATTTCAGGCCCGGTCTTATGGATAAATCAGGGCTTGGATATGATGTGCTGAAAAAGATTAACCCTAAGCTGATTTATGCAGGCATCAGCGGATTCGGACAGATGAAGGGTTTTGAAGGACCTTTTAAGGACAGAACTGCTTTTGATATGGTAGTTCAGTCAATGGGAGGTTTGATGAATAATGTTGGAGAGGAAAATGGTTCTCCGCAGTGGCTTGGCATTGCCCTTGGTAATATTTATTCAGGTGTAATGGCTTCCTATGGGATTACTCTTGCCTTAATCACCCGCGGTAAAACCGGCAAGGGTCAATACATAGATGTATCAATGTATGACAATATCATTTCTTTGAATGAAAGGGCTCTTACATTTTATTCTCTCACAGGAGGAATACTCGCAAGAGGAAGAGACAAACTGGTATATCCAATCGGACCTTTCAGAGTAAAAGACGGATACATTGCAATGATAATTCCAATTGAGTCCATCTGGCAAAAACTCTGCAAGGTGCTTGGCAGAGAAGACCTTGGGACAGATGAAAGATATAATTCAGGACCAAAAAGGGCTGCAAATATTGATTACTTGCAGCCAATAATTGAAAGCTGGCTTAAGGACAAAACCAAGACAGAAGCAGAAAACCTTCTCATAAAAAAAGGTGTCCCGGCAGGACAGGTTCAGAATGCCAAGGATATTTTTGAATGCCCTCACGCAAAGGCAAGGAATATGTTTGTTGAAATGGACGACCCGATTCTTGGCACGATAAAAATGGTAAATATGCCTCTCAAAATGTCAGATGTTTCCCAGACAAAACCAAACCCTGCTCCGCTTCTTGGACAGCATAATGAAGAAATACTCGGAAGCCTTCTCAAGTACAGCAAGGCGGATATTGAGAAGATGAAGAGTGAAGGAGTTATCTGAAAATAAATGTCAAATAACAAAGTTCAAAGCTCAAACAAAATTCAAATAACAAAAATTTGATTTGGCATTTAGTCATTTGGTATTCATTTGACATTTGAGCTTTGATATTTGGATTTTTATGAAAACAAAAAAGTTTTAAATAAAGGAGGAATTTTTATGATTAAGGTAAAAGATGTTCACAGAATAGGAATCCTTGTTAAGGACCTTGATAAAGCTGTTAAACTCTTTACAACAATTTTCGGAGCGAAAGTTGGTATTACCTACAGAAAGGATGAAACAGAAAATTATCAGCTAACTTACGATGAGATTCCACCGGTTGGATTGAAATCAGCTTATCTCACTATTGGCAAGAATTTTCAGATTGAACTGATGGCTCCTTCAACCCCTGACGGAGTAATGGCAAAAGAGTTAGAAAGAAAGGGTGAGGGAATATATTCAATTTCCTTTCAAGTTGATAACGTTGTAGAAGCAATAAAAGACCTTGAAGCCAACGGTGTGAGAGTGGTTGGAAAACAACTTGACTGGAAAACAAAAACTAATCAGGGAGAGGTTCATACCCCCTATGCTTTAACCCATCCAAAAGATTCCTGTGGATTTATGATTGAGATTGGAATGAGATAAATTGAAATGAAATTCCCTCTAAAAAGAGCTCTTGAGATTATCAAAATCCTTCAAAAAGAATATCCGGGGTCAAAAATCGCTCTTGATTATGCAAATCCATTAGAGCTTCTGGTCTCAACTATTCTCTCAGCACAGTGCACGGACAGACAGGTCAATATTGTTACAAAAACTCTTTTTAAAAAATATAATACAGCAACAGACTATGCTAACGCTAATATAAAGGAGTTTGAGCAGGATATAAAATCAACCGGGTTCTACCGCAACAAGGCTAAAAATATTATTGAATCCTGCAAAATCATAGAAAAAAAATATAATGGCAAGGTTCCTGATACAATGGGGGAGATTCTAACTTTTCCGGGAGTTGCCCGAAAGACTGCAAACATTGTCCTCTCAAATGCCTATGGGGTTGTTGTCGGGATTGCTGTTGACACCCACGTGAGGAGGCTTTCACAGCGTCTTGGATTCAGCAGGAATGATAACCCTGACAAGATTGAACAGGACCTGATGGAATTATTTCCAAAGAAGGAATGGTTTAAACTTAATTATCTCTTGATTGAACACGGAAGGAAAATCTGTCAGGCAAAAAAACCTCTCTGCCCTGAATGCCCTGTAAAAAAAACCTGCCCCTCTGCAAAGAAGTTTTACAAAGAGTAAATTAACTCTTTTCTTTTTTCTCTTCCCTGTACAGCCCTAAAATTAGCAATCCTGTGCCAATTGAGATAGAGGTATCTGCAATATTGAAGGCAGGCCAGTGGATGTCATACCAGTGGACATCTATGAAATCCCTTACAACACCTAAAGCGAAACGGTCTATCAGGTTCCCAACTGCACCACTTAGTATAAGGGTAATGGCTAACTGGTTTAATATGCTGTTTTTAGCATATGCTATGAAGAAGTATATCAGACCTGCAATCGCAAGGATTGAGATGACAATAAAGAATGGAGTCCTGAAGGATTCACTCCTGTCAGACAAGATTCCAAAAGCTGCGCCCTTGTTGAGAATATAGGTTATATGAAAGAAATTTTCTGATATGGTTATTGACTGATGGAGAACCATTTTGGTCTGGATAAGGTACTTTGTAAGCTGATCAAGGATTAATGATATTAAAAAAACTATTAATATTATTGCTCTATTTTTCATACTTGATTGATTAATACTTGCCAGAAAAATAATGTAGAAACAGGTCTTTAGAGGTTGACCGAGAATGTCATTGCGAGGAGCAAGATTCCTTCGCCTGTCATTGCGAGCGATAGCGAAGCAATCTCATTGGCTCGGAACAGGCTCCGCAATCTCAGAATCAATTTGTAAATAAAGGGATTGCCACGCTCCCTTTGGTCGCTCGCAATGACAGACACGGAATTCTCGGTCAGCCTGTAAAGGTCTGTTTCTACAAATTTAAGCTTAGAGTATTTTAAAATGTTTTTAACTAAGTTTCATTCCTCCAATAATTTCCTTTATACTTCCTATCTTATTTTTAATCAGAAAGTTCTCAACACCATCAACAATTTCTTCAGAAACATTCGGGTTAACAAAATTTGCTGTTCCAATGCTTACTGCTGTTGCCCCTGCCAGGAAGAATTCAATTGCATCTTTATAATTTCCTATCCCTCCCATTCCAATCAACGGGATTTTGACCTTCTTGTAAACTGAAAACACCATATAAACTGCAACAGGTTTTATTGCAGGACCTGACAATCCCCCTGATATATTCCCTAATTTTGGCTTTCTGGTTTTTATATCAATTGCCATTCCGTTTAAGGTATTTATGAGTGAAAGGGCATCAGCGCCTGCGTCCTCAGCAGCTATGGCAATCTCTGTTATGTCTGAGACATTAGGAGAAAGCTTGACTATTAACGGGAGCGAGACAGAGGCTTTTAGTCTTTTTATAAGGCTATAAGTCAGCTTTGGGTCTTTGCCAAAAGCTATGCCTCCTTTTTTTATGTTTGGACAGGAGATGTTTACCTCAAACCCGTGAACTCCTTCTTCGTTATCAATTTTTTGAGCAACTTCTATGTATTCTTTTTCCGAGTACCCAAAAATATTCACCAGAACTTTTGTTTTATATTTCCTAAGCAGAGGAAGCTTTTCTTTTATGAATGCATCTGCGCCAATATTTTGAAGCCCTATTGAATTTAACATTCCTGCAGGGGTTTCGCATATTCTTGGCGGAAGATTCCCGTTGCATGGTTTTGATGATAGCCCTTTGACAGCAATTCCTCCAATCTTGTTCAAGTCAATGAATTTTAGGTATTCTTCTCCGTACCCAAAAGTTCCTGAAGCAGTAATAACGGGGTTTTTAAATTTTATCCCCGCAATCTTAACGCTTAAATCGGGTTTAATCTTTTTCATAATAAATTAATGACAAAGCTCAAAGTTCAAATGAATATCAAAGCTTTAAATCCAAAACTTTTGAATTGAATATTTAAAGATTGATATTAATTTTAACATTTTGTCATTTCAAATTTGTTTGTTATTTGGATTTTGTAATTTGTCATTTACCTATCTGCTCCCAATCTATCTCTCCAGCATCAAACACCGGTCCATCCTTGCAGACCATTTTGTATCTGCTTCCATTATCATTGTTCTCAATCTTTACAGCGCATCCAAGGCATACGCCAAATCCGCAAGCCATATTTGCTTCAAATGAAATCTGGCATGGGATTTCATATTCCTCAGCTACGGATGACACGACTTTTAACATATTGTTTGGTCCGCTTGCAAAAATTGAAGTTTTGCTTTTCTCCTTTGTAAGTGTTCTAAGCAGTTTTTCAAGCTGATTGTTTATCATTCCTTTTTCGCCAAGCGAGCCGTCTTCAGTTGCTATCAGTATTTTTGCCCCAAGATTTTTAATTAGGTTTAAACATAAGATTTCACTTTTGTTTTTTGCTCCATAAAGAAAATGGATGTTTTTCTTTTTAATCCCTTTTTTTATGAGAGACCTTAATAAAAAAACCAATGGAGCTATTCCGATTCCTCCTGCTATTAAAACTGCAGATTCAAGACCATTGCCGGCATTGAATCCGTTTCCAAGAGGACCGAGGATGTCAATATTATCTCCTTTTTTAAAACCGGTCATAATCTCGGTTCCCCTGCCTACTACTTTGTAAAGAAGCTCTAGGGAAGAAGAGTTTTTTATATCGTGAATACTCAAGGGTCTTCTCAGGAATGCATCGAAGTCGTTCCCAGTCCTGACCATCACAAACTGCCCGGGTTTTGCCTCTTGCGCAATTCCGGGGCAGGTTAGTTTCATTTCCCATGAGGTTGGGGATATTTTTTTGTTAGAAGTTATCTTAGCGTACATACTAATATTTCACCTGAAAATGGCAGGTCAGGAGACCTGTCTCTACCCTGGGTAGTATTGGGTTTCCTGACCCAATACCTATTTTAATATTTCTTTTTATCATTGAAAGGTATAGGTTCCGGAAAGCAAACGGGAGGAGAAAGAAAACTTGCGTTAAATTCAAATTCACTTTGCAAAATATCTAATCAGGTTCAGTAACAATCTTTCCCCCAACTATTGTCATAACCGGCTTTCCCCTGAAGTTCCATCCAATGAACGGAGAGTTTTTACTAATGGATTTAAACTCACGGGCGTCAACCTTATATTCTTTTTCAAGGTCAAGTATTGTAATGTCTGCATCCTTTCCAACAGAAAGAGTTCCTTTGTCAAGACTCAGGATTTTAGCAGGATTTACAGTAAAGCAGATTATTAACGTTTTTAAATCAAGTAATTTTTTATTGACTAAACTTAAAGCCAGTGAAACCTCTGTTTCAAGCCCTATGATTCCAAATGGTGCATTCTTGAACTCCACGTCCTTTTCAGCTAAAAGATGAGGGGCGTGGTCAGAGACTATGGCGTCAATTGTCCCATCCTGCAACCCTTTAATAAGCGCATCAATATCCTTCTGGGTTCTAAGGGGCGGTTTCATCTTGTAATTTGTATCAAATGACCTTATCGCGTCGTCAGTCAGTATTAGGTGGTGTATGGCTACATCTGCTGTCACTTTAAAACCAAGGCTCTTTGCCTGTCTGACAAGGGCAACTGAACCTGCTGTGCTTATATGAGTTAAATGCAGATGCATACCTGTCATACGGGAAAGCATTATATCTCTTGCAACAATGATATCTTCCGCAATATCCGGAATCCCTTTCATTCCAAGTTCTGTTGCAACAAACCCCTCATTCATAACCCCGTTTTCTGAAAGTCTTTCATCCTCGCAGTGAGACATTATTGGCAAGGAAAACATTTTTGCATATTCCATTGCCCTTCGCAGAAGTTCACTGTTATGCACTGATTTTCCGTCGTCTGAGAGGGCAACGCACCCTGCCTCAGCTAACTCCCCGATTTCTGAAAGCTGTTCACCTTCCTGTTTTTTTGTGATGCTTCCAACAGGAAAGACATTGACAAAACCTTCTTTTTTCGCCTTTGAAATTATATAATCAGTAACAGCTTTATTATCGTTAACCGGGTCGGTGTTTGGCATGCATGCAATTGATGTAAACCCGCCGTGGGCTGCTGCAAGAGTTCCCGTTCTGATAGTCTCCTCATCTTCTCTGCCAGGCTCCCTCAGGTGGGTATGTATGTCAATAAAGCCGGGACAGACGAGTTTGCCTGAGGCATCAATTTTCTTTGTATCACTCAGCTTGCCAGAAGCTATTTTCTTAGCTTCATCTTTCAGGGTAATATTCTTGCTTAACTTGGAAATTTTTCCGTCAATTACAAGAACATCAATATAGTCATCAATTTTATTGTATGGGTCAATTACCCTTCCATTTTTAATTAGTAGATTCACTTTCTTCCCTTCCTCCCAAAAGGAGATAAAGTATTGCCATTCTCACTGCAATTCCGTTTGTTACCTGTTCAAGGATGACCGAATATGGTCCGTCTGCCACTTCTGAATCAAGTTCAATCCCGCGGTTTATTGGACCGGGGTGCATAATTATGAGGTCACTTTTTGCATCCTTCAATTTATCCTTGTTCAATCCAAAAATCCTTGAATATTCCCTGATAGACGGGAATAGGTTTTGTGTCATCCGCTCAAGCTGGATTCTCAGCATTATTATTACATCACATTCAGGTATCACATCTTCCAGCCTGTAAGAGACTTTCACTCCCATTTTCTCAATATCTGCAGGTATTAAAGTTGCAGGTCCGACAACCGTAACAGAAGCCCCAAGCTTTAAAAGCGCATAGATATCTGACCTTGCGACCCTGCTATGGGTAATATCACCAACAATTGCGACTTTAAGCCCTGCTATCTTTTTTTTCTTTTCCCTGATTGTAAAAAGGTCAAGGAGAGCCTGCGAGGGATGTTCATGGGCACCGTCACCGGCATTTACAATAGCAGGTCTCAGGCTTTTTGCCAGTATTTCGGGTGCACCTGAATGAGGGTGCCTGATTATAATAATATCAGGATTCATTGCCTCAATATTCTTTCCGGTATCCTTCAGTGTTTCGCCTTTTGTAACGCTGCTTATAGCAGTTGCTATGCTGATAATATCTGCGCTTAGCCTTTTTGCTGCAAGCTCAAAGGATGTCCTTGTCCTGGTGCTTGCCTCGTAAAAAAGGTTTACAATTGTCCTGCCCCTTAGGGTTGGAACTTTTTTGATGTCCCTTGTTGAAACCTCCTTTAAAGATTCAGCAGTATCAAGTATCAGGTTTATTTCTTCAGCTGTCAGATCTCTTATACCTATTAAATCTTTGCGGCGAAGTCTCATCTATTTCCTTTCTTCTCCTAAAACAACCCTGTCTATTCCATCCGTTTCCAAAAGCTGAACCTGAATCTTTTCCTCTCTTGTTGTTGGCAGCTCTCTTCCGACAAAATTAGCCTGAATTGGCAATTCCCTGTTGCCACGGTCTATTAAAACAGCTAACCTGACAAACCTTGGTCTTCCCAAATCAATTATTGCATCAAGGGCTGCTCTTATTGTCCTTCCGGTGAATAACACATCATCAATAAGTACGATGGTTTTGTCTGTAATTGAAAAGGGGATTTCAGTTTTTTGAAGTCTTGGGTGATCTTCACTGATTCCTATATCATCCCTGTAAAGGGTAATGTCAATTACGCCAATAGGGACTTTTATTTTTTCTATGTCTTCAATCTTCAGGGCAATCCTTTTTGCCAGATGTATTCCCCTTGTCCTGATTCCAATAAGGGCAAGGTTCAAAGCGCCCTTATTCTTTTCAAGAATTTCGTGGGTTATCCTTGTTATTGCTCTTTCAACGCTCTGGCTGTTTAAAAGCTCTCTTTTTTCAATAAAAGCCATGTTATATATTAGCCCCATTTTTTGGGTCTAATTATCATATAGAGCTTTAAAAATGCAAGAATTTTTCTTTTCTGTGCCTTTTTTCTCTAATAAGTGCAACTGATTTTTCTGCTGTCAGAAACCTTCCTGAAATCACCTTGACAACATCTGGAACTAGTGTAATTATTGGAGCCCTGACAGGTGGAATTTGAACTATTGCGGAGGTTTTGAGCAAAGAAATGATAAAAAAATCTATTTGGTTAGCACCAATACTGGTTTTATTCTTATCACTTGTTTCCTGCCAGATTTTTAATGAAATGAGAATAAAGGCAGAGAGTAACCTTTTCAGAGAAACCACTTTATCCATTGAACAAGGGGAGATAGAGAGGGCAAAAACTCTCCTTGAAGAATTTAGCAGAAAATATCCACAAAGCCCGAAGCTTGCCGCGCTCAATTTTCTGATATCCAAGAAACTCTATCAGAACAAAAAGAATGATGAAGCGCTTTTTTATATAAGCCGGGTGTCAGGGAAAGAGATTGATATTTCCATCAAGGGAGATTTTTTTGAAACTTATGGAAAAATATATACTGCAAAAGGAAATGCCTACAAAGGCATCATCAATTTCTTAAATGCCCTGCAATATACTCCTTCCGAGAAGAAGAAAAAAGAGATAAATGGTTTTATAACTGATGCAATTGATAAAAAGGCAACAGTAGGAGAGCTTGAAAAAATAATAGGCAGTTTTGGGAGCAGGTTTCCTTCTGATGAAGCAATTCTAAGGCTTTCAAAGCTAAAGTTATACTCAGGTGATGAGCTTGAGAGCATCGGGCTTCTTGAAAAATTTATAAATTCTTTCCCTTCACATCCTAAATTGCCGGAAACAAAGAAACTCTTACAGGATGTAAAAAAAGGACTTGGATATAACAAGAATCTAATTGGATGTATTCTTCCTCTTTCAGGCAAGTATGCAAAATTTGGAGAATGGGTTAAAAATGGAATTCTCACAGCAATTAATCAAAAGGGAGGAGAGGTTTTTGGAAGGCAGATTGACCTTATCTTTAAAGATTCTGAGGGAAGCCCTCAGAAAGCAGCAGATGCGCTTAGAGAGTTAGCAGAAAGGTATAAACCCATAGCAATAATCGGTCCTGTGAGGTCTTTTTCTGTTAAAGCCTGCGCAAAGGCTGTAAATAAATTTAAAATCCCATTGATTTCTCCAACTGCTGATGACGAGGATATAGCAAACTTAAGCCCTTATATTTTCAGAAATGCCCTTACTCCCAAAATGCAGGGTGAAGCAATGGCTTTATACAGCATTAATAAACTGGGCATGAAAAATTTTGCAATTATCTATCCTGAAAATTTCTATGGCAGGAACCTTAACAAGTATTTCACAGAGAAGGTAAATGAACTTGGCGGGAATATTATAGCTGAAGAAAGTTACAACCCAGATGAAAACGACTTTCAGATGCAGGCTTTAAGAATCAAGGAAAAACAGGATGCTATTGCTCCAATTGACGGAATATACCTGCCGGGATTTTTTGATAGGGTTGCGCTGATAATACCTCATCTTTATTTTCAGGGAGTTCAGGGTATAAGGTTTCTTGGAAGTAATGGATGGGATTCAAATACAGGCGGCATTGACGGGACATCAAAAAAAATAATAGATATGGTTGAGGAAAGAGCATCTCTTGAGGGCGCTGTTTTTACTGATGGCTTCTATTCTGACAGCAAGAATCCTCAAGTGCAGGAGTTTGTTAAAGCTTACAAAGAGGCTTTTGATTCTAATCCTAATTTCTATGCTGCACAGAGCTATGACGCTACTTGTATTTTGATAAATCTGCTAAAATCAGGGACAATAACAAGAGAAGCAGTAAGGGAGGGTCTTGCCTCTTTAAGAAATTTTAATGGAGTTTCAGGTGTAACTACAATACTTCCAACAGGAGATTCAGAGAAGAAATTGTTTTTCATCAGAATAACAAATGGAGATTTTGAAGAAATAAACAGTGAATAAGGGTTCAAGGAGTCAAGGGTTCAAGGGGTCAAGGATTATAGTGTAATTCAAAATTGAAAATCATGATTTTGACATTTAATTTTATTCACCTTGAACCCTCGAATCCTTGACCCCTTGAACCCTTAACAGAACTAATGAAAGGAGAATTTTAATGGCTGATATTTTGCCGTTCAAAGGGGTTATTTACAATAAGGAAAAAATTAAAGAGATAGAAAAAGTTGTAACTCCTCCATATGATGTAATATCAAAGGATGAGCAGGAACAGTTCTACAACCTTAACCCTTATAATGTGATAAGGATTACCCTTGGAAAAAATCTTGCCGGGGATAATGAGAAAGAAAACAAATATACAAGGGCAGCAGATTATCTTCAGCAATGGCTTGCAAATGGAATACTTGTAAAAGAAAGCAATGATGCAATATATGTATATGAACAAAAATATACTGTTAAAAACGGCGGATCAAAGACAAGAATGGGATTTATCGCACTGACCCCTCTTCAGGATTTTAGCAGTAAAAAGATACTGCCCCACGAGAATACGCTCTCAAAGCCAAAAGAGGACAGGCTTCAGCTTATGCGCGCCTGCAATGGGAACCTGTGCCAGGTTTTTGCCCTCTATTTTGATGAAAAGAAAAAGACTGACGAAGTCCTTGAAGAGGCTTCCAAGCTCAAGCCTCTTTTTGATTTTACTGATGGAAGCGGAATTTCCCATAGATTCTGGTCATTTAAAGATAAAGAAAAAATCGGACTGATACAAAAAGCTATGGATGGAAAAAAGCTTTTAATTGCTGACGGGCATCACCGCTATGAAACGGCTCTGAATTACAGGAATGAAAAGAGGCAGAAATCAAAGAACTTAACTGGAGAAGAACCCTTTAACTACATAGCCATGATGTTTGTAAATGCTGAAAGCGAGGGGTTAACGATCTTCCCGACCCACAGAGTGGTTAATAACCTCAATGATTTTAACGCAGATAAAATATTAAAAAAATTAGGAGAATATTTTGCTGTAAAAGGTTTTGACTACAGAGAGAGTGAAAAAGAAAATTTGTTTAAAAAACTTTCTGAAGCAGGAGAAAAAAACCCGTCCTTTGGAATGTTCATTAAGGGTTCAGATAAGTTTTATCTTCTTACCCTTGATAATAAAAAGCTTATAGATGGGCTGTTTCCTGAAAATACTCACTCTGAATGGAAAGAGCTTGATGTGGTAATTCTCCATACCGTTGTAATTGAGAATATCCTTGGAATCAGCAGGGAGAATCAGGCAGGAGAGAAAAATATAATCTATGTAAAGCTTGAAAAGGAAGCGATTAAGAAAGTAAAAGAGGGAGAAGCCCAGATAGCGTTTCTCCTTAACCCTACAAGGGTATCACAGGTTAAAAATGCGGCTCTAAAGGGTCTGAGGATGCCGCAGAAATCAACCTTTTTCTACCCAAAACTTCTCACAGGGCTTGTGATGAATCTGTTTGAGGATTAGGACATGCGTTTTCTAATTCTTCCCTCTTGGCTTTTCCCTTATTGTGTTTTTAATCAAATTTCCCCTCAACCTCACCTTCTTCCCTTTCAGACTGTGTCAGAATGTAGCCGCAACCTTTAGGTTGCGAATAAAATTCTTTTAATATCAATGAGTTTAGCGCAAGCTGAAGCCTGCGGCTACAAAGTTCTTTATTTCGACAAATTAATTTCTATCTTTGGCTGATGATGGATTGTGTTATGAATCAGACAATGTTCGGCAACTTTGAGAAGCGCGGCTTTTCTCTTTCCAACATCTTCAGGTAATTTAATATCAACCTTTATTTCTCCAATCCTGTCTGGGTTTTTAGCCTTTTCCCATTTTACATTAATTGCCATCCCTTCTGTTTTGATTCCAGCATTCTTGCAGTATGCAAGGACATAGACTCCTATGCAGGAACCAAGCGAGGCAATGAAAAGCTCCGGAGGGGTTGGTCCCTCGTCTTTGCCGTCATTGTCAAGGGGCTGGTCTATGACAATATTATGACTTCTGCACGGGGCAACAAACTTCTTTCCGCCTTTATAGGATATAGTCATTTCCATGATATTATCCTCTTTCTTATGGTGAAATTTTATATATGGATTTTTATCTCCTATGATTTATCAAATATCACTGAATAGCTCTTCTGCAAAGAAGTCAAATGTTCCTTTTCAAACTCAACAAGTTGTTTAAAGAATTTTTTATCCTCATTACTGCTTACCATCCTGCCCAATTCAGTATAATAATTCACAGCCGCTTCTTCCATTTTAATCCCTATTTCCAGAGCCTCTTTGTCTGAAATCCTAGACTGGGCAATTTTTTTTAGGGATGGCAGATCTGTACCGGGCATTGCCACTGGTGTCAGTTCTTCAATATCCCAGTCCTCATCCATTTTCTCGAGTAATTTCTTTAAAGCAAGCTGATGGTCAACCTCTTCCTGCGTTAATCTTAAAAAAATCTTTTTTGCCTTTAAATCCTTTGCCCTCTGGCTTGCTCCAAGATAAAATTCATATCCCCATTTTTCTGCCTGTATTGCCCTTATCAATTCCTGTATTGCAAGTTCATTTTTTCCCATTTCAATTCCTTTCAAATTTATCTAAGGTATATTTAATGGATATATTCTTTAAATGCAAATAGATTTTTAATGGTTTAAAGTTGGCAGGGAGTTATTATAATGGATGTAACCAGCCTGTTGAAAAACTTGCAACATTGTTATCATTGCGAAGGGCTTTAGCCCTGAAGCAACCTCACTCGGGATAAACTCCGCAATCTCAGTCTTATGCAAATCAATGAATTGGAGATTGCCGCGTCGCTGTTGCTCCTCGCAATGACACCGAATAGGCACTTTTCCAACAGCATGGGGAAATTGTATTTTGTTCAGATGAAAAATATTTGGAGTTCAGATAGGGAGGTAATTCATTACATTCACAACCATTCCATCCTTTATTACAACCTTTTTATTTGCGTATTGTATATTATTCGGGTTGTGAGTTACCATAACAATGGTTTGCCCTTCTCTGTTTATATCTGCAAAAAGGTCCATAATCTCTTTCCCTGTTTTTGTGTCGAGGTTTCCTGTAGGTTCATCAGCAAGAACTATTGGGGGTTTGTTTACTATCGCCCTTGCAATTGCAACCCTTTCCTGTTCTCCTCCTGAAAGCTGGTCAGGGAGTCTGCTCATCTTTTTTCCAAGCCCGACTTTTTCAACCACTACAACGGCACGCTCTTTTTTTTCTTTTTTCTTAAGCTCAGTAACTGCCAACGGAAGCATTACATTTTCAAGAACTGTAAGATAAGGAACCAGATTAAAGGATTGAAACACAAAACCCAAATATTCACTTCTATAAGTTGCAATCTGTTCATTGGTGAGGCTGTAGATGTCTATTTCATCAACTATAATTTTGCCTTCTGATGGACGGTTTAATCCTCCAAGAACTGAAAGAAGAGTGCTTTTTCCTGCTCCCGATTCTCCCATTATACACAAAAAATCACCATCACCTATATCAAAGTTTACATCCTGCAGGGCATGAACAGTTTCTACACCGCTGTGGTAACTTTTATAGAGTTTTTTTATTTCAACCAAACACATATTTTTAGTTTTATCCATATTTCCTATTGCAAAGATGTACCCTTGTTTTTACAATGCCCTCAGCGCCTCAGACGGGTCCATGTTTGCTGCCCTTCTGGCAGGATAAAGACTTGCCAGCATTCCGATAAAAACAGAAAGCAAAACTGAACCTAAAGCGATTAAGTAGTTAAAACTGACACCTGCTTCTATTCCTGGAAACATTCTTGATGAAATAAGGGTTGAAACTCCAACACCAATAACATAACCAAGGATACCAGCGAGTGAGCTTACTATGAATGCCTCAAGCAGAATTACTTTCATTATATGGCTCTGGCGGTAACCTATTGCCCTAAAGATGCCGATTTCCCGCGTTCTTTCATTTACTGAACCCATCATTGTAACAAACACCACCAAAGAACCTATGAAAACCACAACAATTGATATTCCTAAGGAAAAGGTCTTGAACTGATTCAGTGTCTCTATTCTTCCCTGTACAACCTGCTTAAGCGCTGTAACTTTTGCATTGGGGAGTTTTTCTGATATCTGCGAAACCATATCTTCAATTGGACAATCCTTGCAGTAAGCGCTTATTTCAATCATTGAAAGCTTTCCTTCTTTATTCAGTATTTTCTGGGAAAGAGGCAGGTTTAAAAAAATCAGATGGTCATCCTGAGAACCGGTTTCCTCAAGAATGACCGTAACCCTCAGAAGGGTGTTGTTAGCAGTAATTTCATCTCCAACTTTTAATCCAAGCTTTTTTGCAGCTTCGTATCCTGCTGCAACATCATTTTTTCTTTTAAAATCTATGATGTGAATTTCAGATTTTTCAGGTGAGGTTGCTGGCTTTGTTTCAGTATTTTCCATTCCTTCCATATTATGATGTTCACCCTGTGGTGAGTAACCAGCTTTTTTCCACCATTTTTTCAGTCTCAGTTCTTTTTCAAAATCAACTCCAACAAGCATTACTTTCAAACCATTAATTTCTCCGCTTCCTATTACCTTTGGGGCAAGGATGCTGAGGTTTTTACGGTTTTTTATTCCATTAATCTTTTCTATGTCCTCTATGTTGAGTTCTTTTGTTTCAAAAGTCATCCCACCAAGAGATACCCCGCCATAAGACAGGGAAAGTCCGTCGGATTTTGGAGTTACAATAATGTTTGCTCCGTATTCATCAAGTTTTTTTCCTAAATCCTCGCTCATTTTGGACGTTATGGACACAAGGGTGACGATAGTTGTTATTCCTATTAAAAGACCAATAGTGAGGAAAATCATTTTCCCCTTTCTTCGCTTCAGATTATTTATTGCTATGTCAGAGAGTTTCATTAATTCTTTTTCCCTTTTTTCACAACGAGAATAGTTCCCTTATATCCTCCGGTTCCAATTTTTGATATGCTCTTCTCAAAAGTCTCCGGAGAGACCTTTTTTGAGTCAAAGGTAATAATTGTTCTTTCAGTTGACAATTCTACATCAGCTTTTATGACACCCGGTATTTTTTCCAGCGCAGACTTTATCCTCGGAGGACAGGCAGGGCAGAAAAGCCCGTCCACTCTTAGAGTGGCGTGGCTGAAACCATCAAGATTAGCCTTGAAAAATCTATCCCTGAAAGCAAATGCTGAAACTCCTAATAAAAGGAGTAAAACCAGAAGAATCTTAGCTCCCCTTTTTCTTTTTCTTCTGTGAAACCCGAGTACTCTTTCTCTTTTATCCGGATATATGCTCATGATTTTAAAGCTCCATTTGTACAGTTTCCTCTTCTGTAAGTATAGGTAGAACGAAAATCCTAAATACTAATATCTAAATCCTAAACAATATCAAAATTCCAATGTCCTAAACTATTTCGAATTTAGAATTTAATACTTCACTGGCTAAAATAAAACTCGCCCTCAAGGATATCGCTCTTATTTATTATTACCTTATTACCCTCTATCTTGCGGTTAAGAGGTGCAGGATTGCATCCTCCTTTTACCTCGTTAACCTTGCTGGAAGGGAATTTCTGTCCGCATCTTCTGCACACCATCTGGTCTCCTTCCTGATAGTATCCCTGTTTGTGCTTAAAGCAGACATCGCAGGCATCAAAGGCAGCCCTTATAACACCGTCAGAACTTTTTAAAATAAAATATTTTATCTTAACTCCATTGCTTTCATAGGCATAAAACTTAGCCTTTCCGTCTTTAAAATCTGAAACCGGGTAGCTGATTACATCAGATTTACCGACAGTCTCTTTGCTCTCTTTTTTTTGAGCACTGATTGCTGATAATGGTATTAGGATAAGAAATAAAATACCCATAACAACTGATACAGACTTTTTCAATTTCTAATCTCCTTTTAAGTTTGATTATTCTTTCAATGTAGAAACAGAGCGTTCATTACGACAAAGCCTTTGGGTCTGACTGAGAACTCCATTCCTGTCATTGCGAGCGACTTAAAAGAGCGTGGCAACCTCTTTATTTACATGACTTTTTTGAGATTGCTTCGTCGCTATCGCTCCTCGCAATGACATTCTCGGCTACTCGTTTCAATCCTTATTGTTACGTTTTAAATAGTTGTGATTCCTGAAGCTTTATCCCCGTTTTGAACAACACCCGCCTCCACTGCCACATCCTCCTGAGGCTGTATTGCTGCTATCAACAGCTTTTAAGATTTCATCGCTGTAAATCCTGACTTCAGCTTGATCATAAAGCCCGGAAATCCACTGCTGGTAGAGAAAGCCTTTCTTTGATTCAGGTGTTCTTGGAGGAAAGACCTTTGCTTCAAGATACTTGTTGACTTTTAGGCCCTTTCTTATTTCTTCTTTAAAACCATTTATATCAAGTCCCTGAGCCCGAAGGTTTTCTTTCAGGGTTTTGTCGTCAAGCTTATAGTTGGTTTTAATTTTGTCTATCTCAGCATTTATCTCCGGGTCAGTCACAGAAAAATTTTCTTTACCTATTTCATTCTGTATGATGGCTTCATCTATCATTGAATCTGCAACCTCTGCAATTATCTGCTCTCTTTGCCTCATTGTAGGATAATAGTCTTTGCCCACTTTTTTGAAATTCTTAAGCTGTTTTCCAAGAACTGTTTCAAAATCTTTATTGGATATTTCCTTTCCATTTATGCTCATTGCAAATAGCTTTGCCTTTTCAATCCGTTCTTTTTCTTCTTTCAGAAGCTCATTGCTGTTTTTAATATTTGCAAGAGTTCCCTTGTATTTCCCAAGCTTGTTAATGGCATTAACAAGTAATGAGGCAGAGGTTATTTCAGGGTCAAAAAGAACAGTGGCTTTCTGTTTTGCAAGGCTTACCTTTGTTGAATTCACTCCTTTAACTTTCATTAGAGCATTCTCAATCTTTTCAACACAGCTTCCGCAGGTCATTCCTGAGATTTTTAGCTCTGCCTGGCTGTTGTTGCCTATATTTTTGTAAAAATTACTTCTCTCCTCTTCTTTCTTGTCATTAATCAATCCTGAGGCATAAAGTCCGAAAAAAACAATAACCCCGGTTAAAAATAATGTTATATATATTTTTTTCTTCATAAAATTAACCCTTCCTGATTTTTTAAAATACACCAATCCAACCCGTCCTCTAAGTGTTCCCTATTTTTCCTCATTTTTGCAAATAATTCTGACCCTAAAATATCCTTTAAGCTTTTATCCCTTATATTTCCTCCCGGCAGCCTTACCATTGGGCATGGTTCAACGCCACCTTGAGAATTTATATGCAGCAATCCCCTGCCGGCGCCAAGGCATCCTCCAGCCATCTCTTCCCAGTGAGACTGGTTAACCAAGGCGAAATCTTCCCTCTCATTATACTTATCAACTACCTCTTTGAGAAATAGTTTTTCAGCCCTGTCACAGGAAAAGGTATCAGGTACATTATTATCCTTATGGTTATAATCTAAATATATTCCAACTTTGCACCCTGCCTCTATCATTCCATCAATGAACTCTTCCTGGGTTACAGCAGAAATGTTCCTCTTTGTTACGGTCGTAGAAAAACCAAACTGGATATTCCTTTTCCTGGCTGATTCCATTGCCAATATAATCTTCTCATATGTTCCCTTACCTCTCCATGTATCAGTTTCCCTTTTAAACCCTTCAATACTGAAAAGAGGAAATATTGTTCTGCATTTTTCTAAGCGATCTGCCACTGCCTGCGTAAAAAGAGTTCCGTTAGTAAATATCCAGCTAACCACATCCCTGTGGCAGGTTAAAACATCAAGGAGCCCTTCTCTAAAAAAAGGTTCTCCGCCGCTAATCAAAAAGAGAAATATCCCTAAATCTTTTGCCTCATTAATCACTCTATCTATCTCTTCCAAAGAGAGTTCACCATCTTTCAGATATCCCTTTGCATAACAGCCTATGCAGTCGAGGTTGCATCTCATTGATGGGCTAATTATAAGAACCTTTGGAACAACAATTCCCTCGTCCCTCATCTTCTGGCTTATCTCTTTAGCCCTGGTATAATTTTCAAACAAGCTAAGGATATCTAAGCTTCCATCACCTAAATTCTTGGAAAGAATATCTATAAATTTAGGTAAAAAATTACTAATCTCTTTAACTTCATCAAAATTAATTGGGATTGAGGTCATTTAAAAATCTCCCTATATCTTACAAGCATGAAGGTTTACAAACTTGAAATAATCTTAGAGCAGAACTACTTTTTTTTTCAGCAACTATTTTGCAAACGTCTTAATGTAATTTACCAGATCCCATCTTTCATTTTCAGTTAATTTCTTTTCCCATTGAGGCATTGGCTGGTTTCCTTTTGAAATTTTATAAAAAATCTCTCCGTCAGTCATCATGCTCATCATGTTATTGTTATTGAAGTTTGATGGTTTTACTGTTAGTTCATCTGCCATTGAACCTTTACCGTCTCCGGTTTCCACATGGCAGTCAATGCATTTTTTTTATAAAGTTCTTTGCCACGACTTATGGAATTTTCATCTGTACTTAGAGAATTATTTACCCTTTTGTTTTCTTCTGGAACTTTCCAGTTCGTCATTCCGTGACCCCAAATATAAAAAGAAAATATAAATAGGACTGCTATTATTACTAAAAGTTTTGATAGGAATTTCACAATACACTCCTTTTAGGACAGGCGAGACCTGCCTACCGCAGGCAGGCGCCTGACCTGCTTTCTTTCTATTTTATCCCAACTTGTCAAAACGAATGTTTCATTTCCTTTCTGCAGTTTCTATTTCCTTGAATGTAAGAATTTTTCCACCATGCTCTTCAATAAATTCCAGGGCTTTCACTTTCCCTTTAAAAGCAATGACACTTGGTAAACATCTATCATAACATAATACAAATTGGGTTTTTGTCTGGTCAATCATGACCTTTTGTGAAGAACAGGGAGTAATATCACTCCCAACCACATAAAAGGCTTTTTCAGATTCTACAATCTCTCCTGTGTTAAAATCAGCAACTTTTATTGATAGATCCTTCTTTGAACTCTGAGCCTCATATTTTAATGCACACTTAATACAGCAAGCCTTTTCATCTTTTCCTTCTTCAAAAGTTACAAGGGTTTTTGTAATTTCATGAACATCCCTTCCACATAAAGCGCATTTTTCGGGTTTCTGGTTAGGCAAAAATCCCATTCCAGAGAGCAATAAAACCTGCGATATTAAAAAAATCTGTAAAAATGCTTTCTTGAAAATGATTACTCCTTTTAAGCAACTAGATTTTTCCCTCTCCCTTGATGGGAGAGGGTTTGGGTGAGGGTGAAATATCATCTTTGATCCCCCCTCCCTTTAATTCCCTCCCGCAAGGGGAGGGAATTTTGATGGTTGTTTTACGGTTTTAATGTCCCCCCATCATTCCTCCATGGCTGCCCATTCCATCACGTCCCATTGTATTGTTATCACGACTCATACTTCCCCTATCAATTTCCTGCTCTGTCTTTAAAGCATCACCTTTACTAATTTTTGACAACCTATCAAGCTGTTCATCAGTTAAAAGCTTCTTAGCTCGTTCTACTGATTTTATGTAATCCCATCTAATTTCTTTCCTTAAATTTTCCATTTCGTCAACCTTTTTCTTAATTTCTTCCATGTCCGCACCTTTTTGCATTTGTAGCATTGCAAGCTCTCTTTCAAGCTTATCTGTGCTTAAAGCCTTCTTTGCCCTCTCATTCTCATATTCCTTCCCAATCTCATCAAGAGCCTTTATCTGGAATTCACTTAAATTCAGTTCTTCTCTTAAATCTAAATAAAACCCTCCTTCAACATTTCCACCCGGCTGCTGATATTGCGGAGATACCTCTTTTGGAGTCTCTCCACCATGCTTATGTCCCTTTCCCCCAAACCATCCCATCATATCCCCACACATCATGGCTTTAACCGGCACAGAAAAGATTACAATGCTTGAGATAAGAAATAATAGAAATACTATTTTCCTACGCATAACTTTGCCTCCTTGTGATTTTATAATTCCACCCTTTAGAAAAGGGGGGGGGCAAGGGGGGGGATTTGATTTTTACTTGAATCCTTGACCCTTTGACCCCTTCAATCCTTTATATTACTGTCCCATATGCCCGCTATTTCCCATACCACTCCCTGAACCCATATTACTGCCGCTTCCCATACCATATCCTGAGCTATTTCCGTTTCCTCCCTGGCCCGAACCCATCATACCACCACTATGATGGCCATCTGTTCCGCCTGTAGTTGTCATATGGGAATCACTTCCTCCCATTTCAGAGCCACTCATCATATTCTGATCACTATTACCTTGATGGCTTCCTGTCCCTGTCGCGCTGTCTCCGTGCATATTACTACCGCTTCCCATATTGGAATTTGTGCCCATATGAGAATTGGTGTTAGTAGAATCACTCTCTTGGGAAGTTCCAACATTTTTTCCCTTCATTGTCTGGGAACCCATTCCGCCTCCAGAACCATTTGTAATACCTTTGTTCATTTTCCCTTTACTGCCCTGTCCACTCTTCATCCCTGATTTGCTCCCCTTGTGCCCGGCAAAGCTAAAACTTGAAAAGGCAACAAAAACAACAATACTGAAAAAAACAATTACTATCTTTTTAAACTTCATTAAATTTTCCTCTAAAAAATATTTTTCTATTAAAATTCTCTGTCTATCAGAGTATTATTCTACATTCCTCTTTTTTCTTACTCCCTTCTTTTTCAAAACATCTGGTTGTAATTCTTTCTCTACCATCCTTTCTGCCTCAAACCAGTCAGCCAGTTCGTTACACGGAGTGCGTCCTCTTTTTTCATAAAGTTCGTAAGCTCGTTTCTGAATTTTTTCCATCAATTGTTCCTGGCTTAAAGATTTTTGAGAAACTTTTGTTGATGAAGTTTGCTTTCCGGGAGTATTTTTTCTTATCATTATTTTTCACCTCCTTTCCTTTGTTTCTGATTCTGACAAAACAGAGTTTCAGATGCTTACTTTATTTCGTGCCAGAACTTTGCAGTATGCTTTTTATCATCATTTGTTTTAAATAAAATAATGACCCCATACTTTCCTTTCTCCTTCATTTCCATATCACATCCATAGTGTTTCATCTCATTGCTCCATTCAACCCATTTCTCCTGAGATTTTTCAGATGGGTCAATGACTTTAATTTTTATCTTTGCATCTTCTATCTTTTTACCGCCATTTTCTTCAGAAATTTCCATAGATAAATGGTGTGATGCATTTGGATCCATTTTCATCTTGCTTGCATCAACCTTCATATCCTGCATCATCTTATTATGCGCTGCCATGGTCTCTATTCCGTAAGAGACCATATATTCATCTGCCTTTACTACATTTGCATTCATCATATGAATGTGAGCAGAAGGATGTTTTGCCGGATGTTCTTCTTCAGCCATAGCATGATGACGACAAGAACCAATAAGCCCCATAGACAATAACATTGTTGCCAATACTAAAAATTTCTTTTTATCCATTTTTTCCTCCATAAGTTTAAGTTAAAACTTTAATGTGTATCCTCCTTGCCATTTTTATGAACATGTTTTTGCTCCGGTTTGGATTCTTTTTCTTTAGTCTCTTTCTTTACATCTTTGTGTTCAGTCCCATTATGCTTATGCTCTGTTTCTTTTTCTTGTACTACTCCTTTTACTCCAACACCAAATTCATAAACCAGTTTGCCACCATAATACCCTCCTGCAAATATAACCCCCACTCCAATCAGCCACACAGCCGTGGAAAGAATAAAAAATCTGGTAATGATATTTGCTCTAATTAAAATTCTCCATAGTAAAAGAACTGCAAAAATTCCGAGAGCCGTAAATCCTAATATTTCGTGGATTTCCATAATCTCATGGGTAGCTTCACTGTGGGGGATAGACCTTGCTGCTAACCATCCTGTTAACGCAGTAGCTATTATAGCAAAAAATCCAAATAAAAGATTCCACCACGCAGCATTTTTCAGGGATTCACTTTTTGTAAACCTTGCCAACAAATCACATAAAAATCCGACTGACAATAAAGCAATAGTAAAGTGGACCATCATGGGATGAATAGGTATTGAATCAAAACTCATCTGACACCTCCTCTTTTAAGGCTGCACATTCAGATTTGCTTCCTTTCTCACATAAAAGTACCAGCGCCAAACTTCATAGATGGCAGGATAGACCACCAGTTCCATAATGAACGAAGTAAAAATACCGCCAATCATTGGCGCAGCAATCCGCTTCATTACATCTGCGCCGGTGCCCGTTGACCACATGATTGGAACCAAGCCCATAAACATCACGGCCACAGTCATGAATTTAGGCCTCAAACGCTTCACTGCACCTTCAACAATTGCCTCCCGCAAATGCTCTTTGGTCTTCATCATGCCTTTCTCACGCATAGCATAATATGCAATATCAAGATAAAGAAGCATGAATACACCGGTTTCTGCATCTACTCCCAAAAGTGCTATCAGCCCGACCCATACTGCAATGCTGGTGTTATAACCGAGGAGATAGAGAAACCAGATTGCTCCGACTGCTGAAAACGGAACAGCAAGGAAAATAATCAATGTCTTTGCCGCAGAGCGGGTGTTAAAGTAAAGAAGTAGGATGATGATAAAGAGAGTGATCGGAACCACTATCATCAACCTTTCCTCAACCCTCTGCATATATTCATACTGCCCGCTCCAGATAAGCGTATAGCCTGGAGGAAGTTTAACCTTTTCCCTTACTGCTTTTTTTGCATCAGCCACATAACCGCCAACATCACGCCCTGTAACATCCACATACACATAGCCGCTAAGCCTCCCGTTTTCATCCCTTATCATGCCAGGACCTGACAGAAGCTTAATATCAGCAATCTGAGCCATTGGGATCTGCGCACCACCGGTGGTTGGAACCAGGACACGGCTGAGATTGTCAACTGTGCTTCTGTAGTCACGCAGATAGCGAACATTGACAGAATAACGTTCCCGCCCCTCAATCGTAGTGGTAATATTCTCGCCCCCGACAGCCGACATAACGACGCTCTCTGCCTGACCAATTGTGAGTCCATAGCGGGCAAGCTCCTCCCGCTTGAAATTGAAGTCAAGGAAGTAGCCCCCTGCTGTGCGCTCTGCAAAAACACTTGTTGTTCCCTGAACGTCTTTGATAACCATTTCAATATGCTGGCCTATCTCCTGGATTTTATTTAAATCCGAGCCAAGAACCTTAATCCCAACAGGAGTCCTTATCCCTGTTGTCAGCATATCCACTCTTGCTTTAATAGGCATTGTCCATGCATTGATAACGCCTGGAATCTGCAAGGCTTCGTTTAATCCCCCTGGCCCATAAATAAGTTCCTGTGTGTTCTTGTGGTCAGGCCAAGCACGGCGAAACATATTTTTTAACCACTCCGGTGCCCAGTCTGAATACCAGCGGGGCATTTTTGGCCACTGGTCATGAGGCTTAAGAACAACCACTGTCTCCATCATTGAAAACGGGGCTGGATCAGTTGCAGTTTCAGCCCTTCCTGCCTTGCCGAATACCCTTTCAACTTCCGGGAATGATTTAAGGATTTTATCCTGTACTTGCAGAATCTTCTGGGTCTCTGTTACAGAAATTCCAGGCATAGTGGTTGGCATATAAAGGAGTACACCCTCATCAAGGGGAGGCATAAACTCTGAACCAAGGCGGGAAAAAATCGGAATGGTAAGTAATATAATAACCACTGCACCGGCAATTGTTGCCCACTGATGGCGCAGTACAAATTCTACGATTGGATGATATATCCTCATCAGCGGGCGGCTGATAGGATGATTCTCTTCACTGTGAATTTTCCCGACAAGAACCGCATTAACAACCCTGCACAGCAGGCGCGGACGGAAGTCAAAATTCTTCATGTGGGTAAAGAGAAGCCGTAGAGCCGGGTCAAGAGTAATTGCAAGCACTGCTGCAATTATCATTGAAAAATTCTTTGTAAATGCAAGGGGTTTAAATAGCCGTCCTTCCATCGCCTCGAGTGTAAAAATAGGTATGAATGATACAGCGATTACAAGAAGTGCAAAGAAGCTCGGACCCCCCACTTCCTTGACCGCACTTATAACAACATCCTTAAAATTTCCAGGTCTTCCTTCCACATCCCAGTGTTCAAGTTTTTTGTGGGTCTGCTCAACCACAACAATGGCAGCATCAACCATTGCACCGACGGCTATGGCAATGCCCCCAAGGGACATTATGTTGGCCGTAATCTTCATCCCGTACATGGGAATAAAGGAAATTATAATTGTAATAGGGATTGTGAGGATAGGAATAATAGCGCTTGGAATATGCCAGAGGAAGATTAAAATCACAAGGCTTACAATCGTAAGTTCTTCAATAAGCGTACCCTTAAGTGTCTCAATTGACCTCTCAATCAGTTCTGCCCTATCATAAGTAGTTATAATTTTTACACCCTCAGGCAAACTTGGCTCAATCTCGGCAATCCTTGCTTTAACCCGCTCAATCACCTTCAATGCGTTTTCACCAAACCTCATAATCACAATGGCTCCAACTGTTTCACCTTTTCCATCAAGCTCAGCAATACCCCGGCGGATATCAGGGCCTAAAGTAACCCTGCCGAGATTTTTTACCAGTATGGGCGTTCCTCCTCCCTCGTTTGTACCGACAACAATATTCTCAATATCAGAAACTGAGCGTATGTAGCCACGTCCCCTGACCATATATTCACGACCTGAAAATTCAACAAGCCTTCCTCCAACATCATTGTTTCCCTCCCTGATTGCATCGATAACCTTTTCTATTGGAATCTTATACGCCAGGAGCGTGTTGGGATCGAGGTTGACCTGATATTGACGGACAAATCCGCCAATCGGTGCAACCTCAGCCACACCGGGTATGGACTGAAGCTCATATCTAAGATGCCAATCCTGGAGTGAACGGAGTTCTGCCAGGTTATGTTTTCCAGTTGTATCTACAAGGGCATACTGGAAAACCCAGCCAACTGCCGTTGCATCCTTTGCAAGCTCTACCTGAACACCCTGAGGGAGTTTTGGTATGACACTGCTAAGATATTCAAGGGTTCGTGAGCGCGCCCAGTAGATATCTGTTCCATCTTCAAAAATAATATAGACATACGAATAGCCGAAGTCAGAGAAACCGCGAATATCTTTCACTTTTGGTGCACCAAGCATTGCTCTGATAATCGGGTAGGTAACCTGGTCTTCCATTATGTCAGGGCTTCTGTCCCACCTCGAGTAGATTATCACCTGTGTGTCTGAAAGGTCGGGGATTGCATCAAGGGTAATATTCTTCATCGAATAGATTCCGGCAAAAACTGCCATACCTACGACGATGAAGACAATGAATTTATTATTTGCGCAAAATTCGATAATTTTATTAATCATTATCTGAATACCTTAAGAGAGACCTGAGACCTGTCTTCCTCACATTCCCGGCATTGGCGGCATCTTGGTTTGTTCTTGTTTCTGCTTGCCCACTGGAGCACTTGGAATCTTCTGCTCTTCACCAGTTGCTACTTCGCCTGCTTGCTCTCCTCCGCCATGCCCCATACCTTCCATTCCACCCATTGCAGACTTTAAACGACTTTCTGAGTCGATCAAGAAATTACCGGAAGTTACAATTTTCTCACCATCTTTAAGTCCCTCAAGGATAATAAATCGTTTATCCACCTTTGCACCTAAGCTCACCTTGCGTGGCTCAAAAAGACCTTCTTCGCGCGCAACAAAGACAATCTGCTCATTTCCTGAATCAAGCACTGCTTCTTCAGGCACGGAAATTTGCTTGCCATAGTTAATCTGGAACCCAACATTTGCATACATATCAGGCTTTAATTTAAAATCGGGGTTAGAAAATTCCAGGCGTACCTTCAATGTACGGGTAATGTTGTCAAGTTGTGGATAGATATAAGTAACTTTGCCACTAAATATCTCTCCAGGATAATAAGAGAGCATAATCGTGGCAGTCTGGCCGAGTTTAATCATTGGTATCTCATATTCATATATATCCGCAAGAACCCAGACTCTAGATAGGTCAGCAATTGTATAAAGTTCACTCTCCGGCATAACTCTCTGGCGCTCAAAGGCGTTACGGGTAAGAACAAAACCGCTGCTTGGCGCATAGAGGGTCATTGTTTTGACCGGCTCACCGCGCTTTTCAATCTCTCTTATTTCATCTTCCCGGATATCCCAAAACTCAAGCCTCTTTTTTGTCGACTGTAGGAGTGAATTTGAACTATTAGCAATCTCAGGAAAGGGACTTTTGCTTAAATACTCTTTTGACTTAAGCGCAAGTAAATATTCCTGCTGTGTTGAAACAAGCTCTGGGCTATATATGCTGATAAGGGGCTGACCTTTCTTGACAAGTTTTCCTGTAAAATCAACATAAACCTTTTCAATCCACCCTTCAATTTTCGGGTTGATTTTTACAATTTTTGTCTCATCGTATGTAATCCTGCCAACAGTCCTTATGGTCCGTGTCAATGGCTCAACTGATACAACACCATAGGTTACTCCTATTATTTGCTGTTTTGTAGAAGTAATCATTGTAGAGCCTTTGGGAGGTGCTTCACCTGTGCCTTCCTCTTCAGCATACACCGGAACAAGCTGCATTCCGCAATCAGGAGCAATTCCCGGCTTATCTGACTTGTAAACTGGATGCATAGGATCAACCCAGTAGAGGATTTTTTTCTCTTTGCTTTCTTTTTTCCCTTCATCCTCCATTTTCATATCGCTCATATCCATATCATCTTTTTTAATATCCGTTTTCTTTTGCTCTGCATGATTGCTCTGTTGTTCTGATTTTGCAGAAGCCATCTCTTTGGTTTTATCCTTGAACATATACCCTGCAAATCCTGCTAAAACTATTAGGAGAATTACCAAAAGCAGTTTTCCTATACCCCATTTTCTGTTTTCATTTTCCATCTCTTTATCACCCCAAGTATCTAAAGTTCAAATTACAAAATCCAAATATCAAACAAAGCTCAAATAATTAAATTTAAAAAATCTAATTTTTCTAATAAATTCTAATTTTATACTTTGACATTTATTTGAACTTTGAGCTTTGTCATTTGTCATTAATTTATTCATTAAAATAACTTCATCCCCACCATTGTCTCAAGCTTTGCAAGTTTTTTCTCATAATCAGAAAGAACCTTATAGTACTCAATCTCATAATTAAAAAGCGTTATCTGGTTATCAAGCAAGGTCAGAAAATCTATTTTATTGACTTCATACCCTGCCATTGCTGATTCCAAAGACTGTGCTGCCTGTGGGATTATCCCGGTTTTGTAGAGTTCAAGAAGCCTTTCACCCTTTTTTACCTCAGCAATAATATCTTTAAGATTGAAATAAATTTCATTCTTCATAGAATTGTATTGTTCTTCTGCCATTCTTTTATTTGCAAGCGTCTCTTCAACCTTCTTGTCAAGCTTACTGCTTCTCCATATGGGAAGATTGATTGTCACAGTGGCTGAAATCATATCAGGCCAGTCTTCGCTCATTCCTTCAGCTCTTAATCTATCCCTTTGTCCATAGCTCAAGTTGAATTCAAAATCAGGATAGTAATCTTTTTTTGCAAGAGAATAGCTTTTCTCAAACTGCTGGACCGAATCCTTTATGCCAAGGAGAATTGGCATGTTGCTTTCAGCCATTTTCATAAGCTCTTCAATTGAGAATTTAAGTTTTGTCTTTTCAAATTCATCAGGTTTCCCAACCGGGCTTTGGGGATTGCGGGAAAGAATGGAATTCAGCATTGCCTCAGCGCTTTCCCTCTCCTGCTCAAGCCCAATCTGTTCATTTATTATCTTTGAAAGCTCAACCTGAGCCTTAAGGATATCCTGCTGTATTCCCTGCCCCACTGAGTATTTTGTTTCAGCAATTTTAACAAACTCAGTGATAAGGTTTTTGTTTTTTTCTGTTATCCCAATTGTTTTATAAATATAAAAAAGCTCATAGTAAACATCCTTTACTTTCTCGCTTATTTCATTAACCTTGTGATGATATTCCTTTTCTGCAGCATCTGCCTCTTTCTGTGCTATTTCGCTTCTGAGCTTCAATTTCCCGGGAAACGGGAACATCTGTGAAATTCCAATCTCTTTCTGTGTCATTGATTCAGAATCAAAACCAAATTCATCAACCGGCACATTTGTAATTCCAAGCATAAGTTTCGGGTCATCAAGAGTTCCTTCCTGAGATGGCTTCTGGCTTAATGCTTCAAAACGGTTCTTCAGGGCTTTGATTCCCGGGTTGTTTTTAAGCGCTTCATCAATAAGCTCACTAAGCTTTAGCGATGGAAGTTCTTTTTCTTCTGCAAGGCTTGTTGAGAGCGAAAAAACTGAAATTAAGAAAAATAAAAAGAAAATTTTTATCTTTTTCATATCCTCACTCCAATATGTTTGAGTTTGAAATAAACACTTCGCTGTCATTGCCTGCCTACCGCAGGCAGGCGAGCAGGTCCCTCGCTTGTCATTGCGAAGGGCTTTAGCCCTGAAGCAATCTCACTCGGGATAAACTCCGCAATCTCAGTTTTATATAAATAAATTGGTTAGAGATTGCCACGTCGCTGTTGCTCCTCGCAATGACAATAGGCATCCCTATTTAATCATTACAAAATTTTAAAGACACGCTATCTCAGCAAAAGTTCCATCTTTCTTATATGCAAACCCTGTGCCAAAAAGGATTTTAATGAGTAATTAACAATATAACATATTGATAAATTAAGATTTTATTCTTTTTGAGGATAAAGGTTTGGCTGTTAAGATTCTATAATTTATTTATAAAATTGTAGGATATCAGACAGTGGATTGGAGAATTTGAGACAGAAGTTAAAAGTAATATTCTGGAATTTCATTGACAGTGTAGTAAAGATTTCTTACTTTGTACGAATTATTGGATGCAGTTAAGTAAGAAATAGTGGATTAAATAATGTTGAGGAATATTTAGGGGGAAGAATGGCACTAAAAGAAGAATTTGAAGCTACAGGCAACTGGTTTTTCAGGTGGCGAAGCTATCTGCCTTTAATTATTCTTCCTGTTCTTTTAATTGCTTTACGAGAATCCGAGTATTTTGAAAGAACAGTAAGCCATTTTGCAGAAGAACTTTGGGAAATACCCTGTTTGATGTTATCTTTCGTTGGCTTGATTATCCGTTCTTTTGTAGTGGCTTATACTCCGAGGGGAACATCAAGGAGGAATACAAGAGGTCAGAAAGCAGAAATACTTAATACAACAGGAATGTATTCAATAGTAAGGCATCCCCTTTACCTTGGGAATTTCTTTATCTTTTCAGGAGTAGTTTTATTTACTCAGGTATGGTGGTTTATTATATTTGCTGTTTTATCTTTCTGGCTATATTACGAAAGGATTATGTTTGCAGAGGAAGAGTTTTTAAGAAAAAAATTCGGTGAAAATTTTGAAAAATGGTCTAAAAAACCCCCGGCTTTTATCCCAAATTTTAAAAACTGGAATCAGCCTGATCTATCTTTTTCTTTCAAAAATATTCTAAAAAGAGAATATACAGCCTTCTTTCTTATAATTTTATGCTTTGGGTTGCTGGATTTCACAGGGAATATATTTGCAGAATGAAAATTCAAGATAGACTCATTCTGGCTCATTTCATCTGTCATTGGGTTGGTTGTTTATGTAATCCTTCGTACCTTGAAAAAGAAAACGAATATATTAAAGGTTGAAGGAAGATGAAATAAATCACCCCTTCCTTCCATAAAAATCTTTCTTGCATAAATTATTTTTGCATTTTACCATCAACCACTTGAACCCTTCAATCCTTTAGAAAGATTTTTATGAGCTTAATTACTGTTTTGTTCATTGCCATTGGGCTTTCAATGGATGCCTTTGCTGTTTCTGTAACAAGCGGGTTTGCAATAAAAAATTTAAAAGCAAACAACGCTTTTAAAATTGCATTCTTTTTTGGTGCCTTTCAGGCAATGATGCCTGTTGTGGGATGGCTTGCAGGTGCAGGCGTGAGGGATTCTATTTCAAGCTTTGACCACTGGATAGCATTCGGTCTTCTAAGCATAATTGGCTGCAAGATGATTTTTGAATCAACAAAGATGAAAGAGGATAAAGGAACAAACAATCCATTGAATCTTTATACACTTCTAATCCTTTCTGTT